>DASWER010000675.1:0-1879 GCA_036394655.1 Burkholderiales bacterium | reverse complement strand
GACGAGCTCTTCCCGGGCTTCGTCGCCGCGGAGCTCAAGGCGAGCGGCGTGCCGCCGGAGTCGCTGGTCTTCGAGTTCGACGAGGCTGATCTCGCCGCCGGCATGGACCGCGCCTCGGCGGCGGCCACGGCGCTGCAGCTCGCCGGCTGCCGCATCCTCATCGACAGCTTCGGGGCGACGGCGCATTCGCTCGCGCACCTGAAGCGGCTGCGCGTCGATCTGGTGAAAATCGACGGCTCGATCGTGCGCAAGCTGCTCTCGGGGAATGGCGCGCGCAACATCCTGGATGCGATCCTGCGCATCGCCAGAACGCTGAACATCGGCGTGATCGGTTCCTGCGTCGAGCAGCAGGACGTGCTGCTGCGCCTGAAGGCACTCGGCGTGGGCTATGCGCAGGGTTTCGGCATCCACGAGCCCGGCCCGCTGGAGAAGATCGCCGGCTAGCGGCGCTTCAGAGGGCGATCAGCCCGTGGCGAATGGCGAGCCGAACCAGCGCCGGCACGTCGCGCACCTGGAGCTTCGTCATCAGGCGGCTGCGATAAGTGTCGACTGTCGTCGGCAATACCCCGAGCAGGCGCGCGATCTCCTTGCTGGTGCGGCCCTCGACCACGAGCTTGAGGACCTGGATTTCACGCGAGCTCAGGCGTTCCAGCGGGGACGTAACCACCTCATCTATCAGAAGAACCGCGCTCACGGCGTCCATGCTGCCCGGGCCGCGCGCCGATTGCTGTCGCCGTTCGGCGCAAAGCTCTGTCCGGCAATTCCGGACTACAGTTGAAACAGAACCGGCGCAAACCATTACTAGACAGACCTCTCTAAAAAACTATACAGACTTGTATACTTTCAGCATGGCTGCACGGGCGAAGCGCACTTCCCACCGCCCTGCCAGCGCACGCGAGCGCATCGAGCATGCCGCCTACGAGCTTTTCTCCCGGCACGGCATCCGGGCCATCGGTGTCAATACCCTGGCCGAGCGCGCCGGCGTGGCCAAAATGACCCTGTACAAACACTATCCCTCCAAAGACGCGCTCGCGCTCGCGTTCCTGCGCCGGCGCGAGGAGCTGTGGACCCGTTCGTGGCTGCAGCGGGAAGTCGAGCACCGGGCGCGCACGCCGCGCGCGAAGCTGCTCGCGGTGTTCGACGCGTTCGACCGCTGGTTCCAGCGCGCCGACTACGAAGCGTGCTCGTTCGCCAAGGCGCTGCTTGAGCACGACGAGCGCGGACATCCGGTGCGCAATGCCGCGGTGCGCCACATCGAGACCATCCTGGCGTTCATCACCGAGCTGGCCGAGGCGGCAGGCGTGCGCGACGCGGATGAATTCGCGCGGCAATGGCTGATGCTGATGATGGGCTGCATCGTCTTTGCCTATGCCGGCGATCTTAGAGCGGCGCAGCGGGCAAAGAACGCGGGCGCGGCGCTGCTCGCGTGTGAAGGCAAGAGAGGCCGAGCCGCATGAGCCTGGCCCACGCCGGACGAGATCGCCGCAGTGCGCTGCTCGACTGCCAGCGCCAGATCCTCGAGCGCATCGCCATCGGGGCGCCGCTCGCCGAAAGCCTGGGAACCCTGGTGAGGCTGATCGAGGAGCAGACGCCCGACATGCGCTGCGCGGTGCTGCTCGCCGACGCCGAGCAGCGCGCGTTGAGCTTCGCCGCGGCGCCGAATATTCCGGAAGACTACAAGCAGGGCATCGAGCCCTTCCTGAGGATCGCTCCCGACATGGGTTCGTGCGGCACGGCAGCCTATCTGCGCGCGCCGGTCTACACCGAAGACACGGCAACCGACCCGCGCTGGGAGGGTTGCCGGCACTTCGCCGTGCGCAATGGCCTGCGCGCGATCTGGTCGACGCCAATCCTCGGCGATGACAACGCCGTGCTCGGC
>DASWER010000674.1:0-8591 GCA_036394655.1 Burkholderiales bacterium | reverse complement strand
ACTCGAGCTTCACCAGCCCGAGGCGCCAGGGCAGCCGCTCGCGAAAGAAAAGATCGTTGCTGTGATGGAGCACCGTGTCCGAGAGCAGCTCGCCTTCCTGCGGCTGCGGCTTCCAGTCGAGGCGGATGGACAGGCACTTCTGGCACGCCTCGCGCGGTGGATACTGCACGGTGCCGCAATCGCGGCACTGCTGCAGCTCGAAGCGTCCGAGTGCCGCGGCGGCAGTCAAGCCGAGCGCAATGCGGCTGCGCGCCGCGGGCGGCAGCGTCGGCAACCGCGTACGCAGGACCGGGTTCTTGCGCTTCGGCCGTTCTAGCATCCCAGGATTGCGGCGCCGGAGCCCAAGCCCCGATCGAAGTTGATCATGCCGAAGCCGCTCACGAGGGCGAGTGTCGCATTCTTTACCTGGCGTCCCTCGGCCTGCTTCGTCAGCTGGCGCAGTGCTTCCACCATGCCGAGCGAGCCGCCGGCAGCGCCTGCCTGGCCGACCGAGAGCTGGCCGCCGGAAGTGTTCAGCGGGAACGAGCCGTCCCAGGTGAACGTATGCTTGCGGGTGAACGCCGGTCCTTCGCCTTTGGCGCAGAACGCAAGGTCCTCGAGTTGCATGAGCGAGATGACCGGATAGTCGTCATAGGTCTGGACGAGATCCATGTCCGCCGGTCCGGCGCCGGCCTGCTCGTAGAGATCCGCGTGATCGAGTGCCCAGCCGGCACGCATCTGTATCGGATCCGACGAGAACGCGTTATGGCGTTCGATCGTTCCCAGCAGGCGCACGTAAGGCAGCTTCAGCGCCTTGGCGCGCTCTTCCGTCAGCACGAGAAAGCCTTCGGCGCCGGCGCAAGGCATCACGCAGTCGAAGAGGCGCAGCGGCTCGGCAATGGGCCGCGCGGCCAGGTATTCCTCCATGCTGAGCGGTTTCTTAAAGAGCGCGCCAGGAAAGCGCAGCGCATTGGCGCGTTGCGCCACGCAGAGCTTGCCGAAGTCCTCGCGCGTCGCGCCGTAGGTGCGCATGTAGTAGGAGGTGAGGAACGCGAAGCTGGCATTCGGGCCGCCCGCGCCATAGG
The DNA here is from genome assembly GCA_036394655.1 of Burkholderiales bacterium. GTDB lineage: Bacteria > Pseudomonadota > Gammaproteobacteria > Burkholderiales > SG8-39 > SCGC-AG-212-J23. The sequence continues at coordinate 7,527 of DASWER010000674.1, read as the reverse complement.
GATACACCGCGTCGCGCGCGAACTGGCTGAAGTTGGCGAGCGTGAGGCGAAACGAGTCGACGTGATTCGTGTCGGCGGCGATGCAGGCGACCACATCTGCGTCGCCGGCCTGCACGGCACGCGCCGCGCGGCGCAGCGCGACCACGGCGCTCGCGCCGCCGAAGGGAACATGGTCGAGGTAGCGCGGCGAAAGGCCCAGGTGCTGCGTCAGCCCGATTGCGCTGTCCGGCGCGAGCGTGAAGCTCGAGACCGACAGGCCGTCGAGCTGCTCCTTTTTGAGGCCGGAGGCCGAAAGCAATCCGGTGAGGCACCGGGCGAGCCACCAGTGCGCCGCACGGATCGAATAGCGCACGTAGGGAACGGTGACCGGCGCCGCGAGGACCACCCCTTCGTAGCCGCGGCGGGTCATTTGCGGCGCTTGCGGTCGCGCAGATCGAAGCAGTCGGCGGGATTCAGCGCGAAATCGGCGAGCTTGGCTTTCTGCACCTTGTTGGTGGAGGTGACCGGCAGCTCGGCGAGAAAGGCGACATGGCCCGGCGCCTTGAAATAGGCGAGGCGCTCGAGGCACCAGTCCTGGATCGAGATGGCCGTGTCCCGGCTCGGGGTAGTTCCCTGCGAAGGCACGACGCAGGCCATGACCTCTTCGTCGCGCACGCTGTCCGCCGTCGCGATGACCGCGACCTGGCCGATTGCCGGATGGCCCGCGAGCGCGGCCTCGACTTCCAGCGCAGCGATGTTCTCCCCGGCGCGGCGGATGATGTTCTTGCGCCGATCGACGAAGTGCAGGCTGCCGTCGGGCCCGCGGCGCACGCAGTCGCCGGTATGGAACCAGCCGTCGCGCCAGGCGTCGGCGGTGGCCTGATCGTCTTTCAGATAGCCGGCGAAGAAACCGCGCTTCGCATCGGGACCGGATTGGCGCACGAGAAGCTCGGAATTTTCATCGATAGAGAGATCCAGCCCCTGCGGCGGCTTGCCGATGCACCGCGTGCCGACATGGCGCGGCTCGCGGCTCGCCGCGATCAGCGCGCCGCCGCCGGTTTCGGTCATGGCCCAGGCTTCGATCAGCGGGAAGCCGAAGCGCTCCTCGAAGGCGGCATGGTCCTTTGGGTTGGCGTTGGCGCCGTAGCCAAAGCGCGCGCGATGGCCGCGGTCGTCGGGACTGGGCGCGAGCTGCAGCAGGATCGCCGGCATCACGCCGAGATAGTGGACGATCGTGGCGCGCGAGTCGACGACATCGCGCCACCAGGTCTTCGGGTGAAAGCGATCGAGCTGCACCACGCAGCCGGCGGTGAGGATCATGGCCATGGTCGATACCGCGAGCGCGTTCATATGGAAGAGCGGCAGCGGTGTAATCAGCCGCTCCTCGCCGTAGCGCAGCGCGCACAGCCCGCCCTCGTCGACGTAGCGTTGGCCGACGTTCAGGAAATAGAAGTTGCTCAGCAGGCAGCCCTTTGGCTTGCCGGTGGTGCCTGAGGTATAGAGCAGGGCACACTCACTTGCATTTCCAGGACGAGGCGCGGGCGGCGGATCGAAAGCCGCGAGCGATGCCGAATCGACGACCAGTGCCGCTTCGCTGTGCGCGATAACGTAATCGGACTCGTTGCGCTGGTAATCCGGATTCATCGGCACGACCGCGATGCCGAGCGAGTTGAGGGCGAGGAAGTGCAGCAGGAAATCCGCGCAGTTCGGCAGCTTGAGCGCGACGCGATGTCCATGCTGGTAGCCGCGCTGGGAATAAATACGCGCAATGCTGGCGGTGCGTTCAAGCGTCTGCGAGTAGCTCAGCTCGAGCTTCTCAGGATAGAACTGCAGGAATGGCTTCGCGCCGTGCGCGCGGGCGGTTTGCTCGAACGCCGTAAAGGCTGTCGTCACTCGGTGGGATGGTAAGATGCCCCGCGCTTGCCAGACAACGGGAGGGGAAAAGAATGAAACTGCGTTATCTCGCGCTTGGACTCGTTTGCTCCGGATCAGCGCTCGCGGCCGACACGATCACCGCGACACACGTCTTCCCGGCCTCCCTGGTCTACTCCCGCAGCTTCCTCGAGTTCGTGAAGAAGGCCAACGAAGCCGGCAAGGGCGAGTTCACCATCCAGGTGCGCGGTGGACCGGAAGCCATCCCGATGATGGAGCAGCCCGGCGCAGTGAGGAGCGGCGTAGTCGACATGGTGTACTCGGCGTGCGCCTTCTACGCTGCGCAGGTGCCCGAGTGCGACGCGGTGTCGGCCTCCACCATCGACGGACCGACGGCGCGCAAGAACGGCGGCATGGATCTGCTCAACCAGATCCACCAGAAGAGGATCGGCGTCTACAACCTCGGCTGGGTCGACAGCGGCATTCGCTTCAACCTCTGGTCGACCAAGGAGCCCAAGCTCGACTCGACCGGGCACATCGACATCAAGGGCTTCAAGGTACGCGGCCACCCGATCTACCAGGCTTTCCTCACCAACTACCTCGGCGCCCAGACCATCAACGTCAACTCGCCTGATCTCTACACCGCGCTCGAGCGCGGCACCGTCGAGATGAGCGCCTGGACGCAAATTGGCCTGATGGATCTGAACTGGGACCGCTATCTCAAGTACCGCATCCTGCCGGACTTCTTCTCCACCGACCTGCACATCCTCATGAACCTGAAGAAGTGGCAGGCGCTGTCGCCGAAGTCGCGCGAGATCCTGCAGCAGGTCGCCATCCGCCACGAGAGCGAAAGCCTGGAAGCGCTGCAGAAGCTGTGGAAGGAAGAAGAGGCCGAGCTCAAGAAGCGCGGCGTCAAAACCGTGGCGCAGTCGCCTGAGGCCTCGAAGCGCTTCTACGAGGGCGCGCGGGCGGCGAGCCTTGCGCGCATGAAGGAGCGCATGGAGAAGTCGGGTGGCATGGAGAACTTCGAGAAGGTCATCCAGCTGTTCACGCCGGGACCGCTGCCCAAATAAAGAAACTGCTCTTCAAGGCGTACGACGCCGTGCTGTACGGCATGGCGTGGACGGCCGCCTTCCTGATCGCCGCGATGATGGTCATCATCACCGTGGACGTAGTAGTGCGCAATTTTGGCTACCAGAGCTCGTCGCACTTCTTCACCTTCACCGAGTACGCCTTGCTCATCGTCCCCTGTCTCGGCGCGCCCTGGCTGGTGCGCGAGAAAGGGCACATCTACGTCGAGATCCTGCTGATGCATCTCAAGCCGCGCGCGCGGCGCTGGATGATGAGATTCATCGGCGTCGCGTGCATCGCCGTCTGCCTGGTGATCGCCTGGTATGGCTTCGGCGTCACGCTCGCCGATTTTCGCGGCGCGGAGCGCGATGTGCGCTCCTTCGACATGCCGCGCTGGCTCGTGGTCGGCTGGATCCCGCTCGCGTTCCTGATGATGGCGATCGAGTTCGCGCGCTATCTCTGGCGCGGCGAGGATTTCCTCGCGCCGTTCTCGGAGCTGCTCGGCAGCTAGCGCGCCATGGCCTGGTACTGGGTGGCGTTGATCCTGTTCGGCTCGGCCCTCGGCCTGATCATGCTCGGCATCCCGGTGGCGATCGGCTTTTTCATTACCAACGTGCTCGCCGCGATGCTCTTCATGGGCGGCGGCGTCGGCATCCAGCAGATCATCAACAACGGCTTCGGCGCGATGACCAACTTCGCGCTGGTGCCGATCCCGATGTTTCTCTTCATGGGCGAGCTCTTCTATCACACGGGGCTTGCCACCCGCTGCTTCAACGCCGCGGACAAGCTGCTCGGCAATATCCGCGGCCGCCTTGCCTACGTGACTCTCATCGGCGGCACCGCCTATGCGGGACCGGCGGGCTCGTCGATGGGCGCCTGCGCGCTGCTCGGCCGGCTGATGGTCCCCGAAATGATGAAGCGCGGGTACAGCAAGTACCTGTCGCTCGGGCCGATCATGGGCGTGGGCGGGCTCGCGGTGATCATTCCGCCGTCGGCGCTGACGGTGCTTCTCGCCACGCTCGGGCGGACCGATGTCGGCGATCTTCTGGTTGCGGGCGTGGTTCCGGGTCTGGTGCTCGCCGGCATGTACGGCGTGCTCATCTGGCTGTGGACGGTGATCGATCCCGACGCGGCGCCGATGTACGACACGCAGCAGGTCAGCCGGCGCGAGAAGATTCGTCTGTTCTTCGTCGACGTCGTACCGATGATCGTGATCATCGTGTTCTCGGTGCTGGTGATGGTGACAGGCTGGTCGACGCCCACCGAGGCCGCTGCGCTCGGCGCGGTCTCGGTGATCGTGCTGGCAATGTGCTACGGCGAGATGACCTGGAAAGCGTTCGTGAAGTCGCTCGACGGTACCTTGCGCGTGACGGTCATGGCCTTCCTCGTCATCCTGGGCTCCGCCACCTTTGCCCAGGTCCTGGCGTTCACGGGCGCCTCGAGCGGGCTCATGAACTGGGCGATCGGCTTCGACGTCACGCCGATCGGCATGTTGCTGATCATGATCGGCGTGATCATCTTCCTCGGCAGCTTCATGGACCCCTTGTCGAAGATGCTGCTGACTGCGCCGATCTTTTTCCCGCTGGCGAAGACCCTGGGCTTCGATCTCACCTGGTTCGGCCTGATCATGCTGCTCGCCTACGAGATCGGCTACACCACGCCCCCCTTCGGTCTGCTGCTCTTCGTCATGAAGGGGGTCTCGCCTCCGGGTACCACCATGCGCGACATCTATCTTGCGGGTATGCCGTTCATCGCCTGCGTGATGCTGCTGATTGCGATGATCATTGTGTTTCCGCCGCTCGCCACCTGGCTGCCGCGGATCAGCCACTAGGAGAAGCATGTCGAATGTCGGAATGAAACCAAGTGATGAGCTCGCCGGCAAGGTCGCGCTGGTGACCGGCGGAGCGCGCAACATCGGACGGGCAATCGCGCGCGCGCTTGCCGCCGGCGGTGCTGCGGTGATGGTGAATGCCAAAACCTCGCGCGCCCAGGCCGAGGAAACGGTCGGCATGATCGAGCAGGCGGGCGGCAAGGCCGCCGTGCACATTGCCGATGTGACCGATCCGCGCGCGGTGGCGGCAATGGTCGAAGCCACCGTGCAGCGCTTCGGGCGCCTCGACGCGCTGGTGAACAACGCCGCGGTGCGTATGGAAACGCCGTTCGAGAAAATCACGCTGGAAGACTGGCGCCGGGTGATCACGATCGTCCTCGATGGTGCTTTCATCTGCACCCAGGCCTGCCTGCCGCAGCTGGTGAAGGCGGGAGGTGGCAGCGTCATCAATATCGGCGGACTCACCGGCCATCGCGGCGCGAGCGGACGGGCGCACGTGATCGCGGCGAAATCCGGCCTCGCTGGCATGACCAAGGCGCTGGCGCTCGATCTCGCTCCACACCACATCACGGTGAACTGCGTGGTCCCGGGCACGATCGACAGCCAGCGCGGGCTTCCCGGCGTGCCCGAGCGGCCAGCACATCGCACCGCGCCGCCGCCGATCGGTCGCCGCGGCGAGCCGGAAGAGGTCGCGGCGATGGTGCGCATGCTCTGCGGACCCGACGCGCGCTATATCACCGGCCAGGCGATTCACGTCAACGGCGGCGGCTACCTGCCGTGACGGTATCGGCGGTCATGCAGCGCCTGAGCGCGTATATCGCCCAGGCGCCGAAGAAGCGCCTGCCCCCGGCAGTGGCAGAGAAAACCAAGCACCACGTGCTCGACACCCTCGCCGCGATGATCTCAGGCTCCCGCTTACTACCGGGAAAGAAGGCAATCTCATTTGCGCGCACGCGCGGCGGCGCCAAGGAAGCCTGTGTGATTGCGAGCAACATCGTTACCACGGCGGAAAACGCGGCGCTCGCCAACGGCATGCTGGCGCACGCCGATGAGACCGACGACTCGCACGCGCCGTCCCTCACGCACCCGGGCTGCGGCATCGTGCCGGCGGCGCTCGCGATGGCCGAGCGCGAGGAGGCGAGCGGCGAAGCCTTGCTGCGCGCGGTCGCGCTCGGCTATGACGTTGGCTGCCGGCTCACCATGTCGCTCGATGCCTACCAGTTCCGCGAGGACGGCCACTCGACGCACAGCTTCGGCCCGATGTTCGGCGCCGCGGCCGCCGCAGGTGCGCTCGCCGGATTGAATGCCTCGCAAACCAGATATTTGCTTTCCTATACGGCGCAGCAAGCATCGGGCATCTCGTGCTGGATGCGCGACGGAGAGCACATCGAGAAGGCCTTCGATTTTGGCGGCATGCCGGCGCGCAACGGCGTCGCCGCCGCCGCGATGGTCGCCCACGGCTTCACCGGCGTGGAGGACGCGCTCTCGGGGGAGCGCAGCTTCTTCGTCGCCTATGGGCGCAAGCCCGAGCCGGAGAAGCTCATCGCCGGGCTCGGCGAGATTTTCGAGGTGATGAATACCAATATCAAGCGCTGGTCGGTCGGCTCGCCGATCCAGGCGCCGCTCGATGCGCTCTTGCTCTTGATGCAGCAGAAGAAATTCGGCGCCGACGATGTCCAGCAACTGGGCGTGCGCGTCGCCCATCAGGGTGCAAACACCACCAACAACCGGACGATGCCCGACATCTGCATGCAGCACCTGTGCGCGGTGATGGTGCTCGACGGCACGGTGAGCTTCAAGGCGGCGCATGACGAGAAGCGCATGCGCAATCCTCGAGTTTTGGGTCTCAGGAAAAAAATAGAGCTGCATGGCGACGACGGGCTGACCGAGGCAATGCCGAGCCGCCAGGGCATCGTCGAGGTCGTTCTGCGCGACGGAACGACGCTGCGCCATCACATGAAGGCGGTGCGCGGCACGACCGAGAATCCGATGACGCGTGCCGAAGTCGACGCGAAGGCTTACGATCTCATCGCGCCGGTTTTCGGCAGGACGCGCGCTCGTCGCCTGTGCGACGCGGTCTGGAGCCTGGACAAGTTGGGCAACGTTCGCAAAATGAGAACCCTGCTAAAGGAGGAGTGAATGAGCCGCATCGTGCATCTCGCGCTGAAGGTCGAGGACCTGGAGCGCACCACCGAGTTCTACCAAAAGGTCTTCGGCTTCAAGGAGATGAACACCGAGAAGGTGCGCGATCACACCTCGCGCCACTTGAGCGACGGCGTGCTCGACGTGGCGCTGATCAAGTACGACGCCGGCACCGCGTCGGCCGAGTCGAAGGCGGCGGGCGAGGGGCCGTGCATCCACCACTTCGCCGTCGAGGTCGACAACATCGCTGCCGCAACCCGGCAGGTGCAGTCCTACGGCTGCGAGATCATCAGCGATCCGGGCGTCGTGCCGGTGAAGTTCCGCGCACCGGGCGGCACCGTGTGCGAGCTCGTGCCGAAGGGCCGCTACATGAAACCGAAAGCGAAGGCGGCGCCGAAGAAGCGCCCCACAAAGAAAGCGGCGAAGAAAAAGAAGAAGTAGATGCGCAGCCGTTCCCCGGACTTCTGGTCCGGGCTCGCGCTCGCCGCGCTTGGCGGCTACATCGTCATGCAGGCCCGCGGCTGGGACTATGCCACCGAGGACGGGCCGGGTCCCGGCTTCTTCCCGCTGTGGTATGGCCTGGGCATCCTCGCGTGCGCCGCTTTCCTGGTTTTCTTTGGGAAAGACAGCCC
>DASWER010000673.1:0-4875 GCA_036394655.1 Burkholderiales bacterium | reverse complement strand
AGGAGCTCGGAGATGGGACGCGGTTTGACGCATGGTTGTTTCAGGAGGCCCTAACTCACTATGAGTGAACACAGTGGCCTAACCCCACGGTTGAGATGGACGCGCGCAAGAACAGCGCGCGCCTCTCACCGTGAACGTTAGGCTTCTAGTGAACCGCCCGCGCACGCATTGGGCTTTCTCACCGGGTTCGGGGCAGGTGCTCGCGGAAACGCTTGCCGCCGTCGGAGCAGTGTTTGCTTTGTTCGGAGTGTATTTGCTGTGGGAAGGAAAGCCAGCCAGCCCGACTGACGGTCGACTTGCACGCCTACTGCTCGATTACTTTGACCCAGTAACAGCATCACTTGTCGCCAATTACGCGGCAATTGCGTTCGGAGGCATTCTGGTTGGTTTTGGCTTATATGCACGATTCAGGAAGAAAGCCTAACTCTAGGTGGAACCGACGGGCATGATGCGCCAGGCGCGTTCGCACATCTTTATGGCCCGCCGTTCACCACTACGTTAACCGTCTAGCAGTTACCCATGGAACATGGCGCCTTTGCGATCGGTAAGGAGTTCTGGTGTGGCGGTAAGCGCTGGCGCTGTACCGACATTGGCACTCGTGTCATCGTCGCAATTTGCTTGGAGCCTCATGAAATAGTGACGATCGAAGTTGGCGACAATCACAGTGCTCCATCGCGCGAGATCCGCTCGATCACCGATGATCCAAAATGGCTTATCGGACCGCCATACGCCGTCGGCGAGACAGTCTTCGATGAATACGATATTGAGGCTTGCTCTGTTACCGCCGACGCAGAAGCATCGTGAAAGCATTAACGGCTAACCCCGCGATCGAGGGCGACGCCAAGCTTCCCCCGATTTGGTTGATCTCCTGCGCTAACCGCCGGGAAGTCGTTGTGGCAACCGGGCATCGCAAAGTCTGCGACGCATCGGCGTACTTAGAAGGTTTTCGCTAAAGGGCTGGCCGGGCGAGGCGGGTGCTTCGTGACGAAGTCGCGGATACCGTCGAGCAGGGCACGCGCGAGCTGGTCCTGGTAGCCCTGGTCGTTCAGCCGCCGCTCCTCCTGCGGATTGGAGATGAACGCCGTCTCGACCAGGATCGAAGGCACGTCGTGCGCCTTTAGCACGGCGAAGCTCGCCTGCTCGACGCGCGCCTTGTGCAGCTCGTTGACCGAGCCGAGGTGGGCGAGCACCGAGTTACCCAGCCGCAGGCTGAAGTCGATGGTCGCGGTCTGCGACAGATCGATCAGCGTCTGGGTCACGTACGAGTCTCGCCCTTTCAGGTTTACGCCGCCCACCAGGTCCGATTCGTTTTCCTTCTGCGCCAATAGGCGCGCCATCTCGGAGGTGGCACGGCGCTCCGACAGCGCGAATACCGACGAGCCGCGCGCGTTCGGCCGCTTGAAGGCATCGGCGTGGATCGAGACCAGCAGGTCGGCTTTCACCTGGCGCGCCTTGTCGACGCGGGTGTTGAGGGCGAGGAAGTAGTCGCCGTCGCGGGTAAGCAGCGCGCGCATGTTGGGCTCGGCATCGACCAGTCGCTTCAAGCGCTTGGCGATCATCAGGGTGATGTCTTTTTCGCGCGAGCCGCGCCGGCCGATCGCGCCCGGATCCTCGCCGCCGTGCCCGGCGTCGATGACGATGATCGCGAGCCGCGCCACGCTCGGCTTTTCCGGCGCTGCCGGAGGTGGGGTTTTTGTGCTCTCCGCGATCAGGTCTGCGAGCGCGTCAACCGCCACCAGCGGATGGATGTCGAGCACCAGTCGATGCCCATACTCGGCGACCGGCGCCAGGATGAAGGCCTGCGGCTTCACTTCGGCTTTCAAGTCGAGCACCACCCGCACCACGCCCGGACGGTTGCGCGCGACGCGCAATCCCTTGATGTACGGATCCTCGGCGACCACCTTGCCGTCGAGCTCGCCGAGCGCGGGGGTCATCTCGGTCTCGAGGTCGAGCACCAGGCGCTCGGGATCCTTCACCGCGAACATCTGGTACTTCACTTCGGTCTTCGACTCGAGGGTGAGGCGCGTGTAATCGCGCGCCGGCCAGATGCGGCTCGAGACGACCTGCGCTTGAGCTGTTCCTAGGAAGAGGCCAGTGAGGCCCGCAGCGAGGCAAGCCAGGCTTCGCCCTCGGCCGAGTGGGCTTCCAAGGCCGCTTGGCGCGCGTCGCTGTCGTATTGGAGGTGCACCGCGAGGTCGGGTAAGGAAAGCAAAGAGCCGATGCGCTCTGGCCATTCCACGACGCAGACCGCATCCGGTCTGAAGTATTCGCGCAGGCCTGAGCTCAACCATTCGGTCTTCTTATCGAACCGATAGAAATCAAAATGATACAAGTCTAAGCTCGATATCCTATAAGGTTCAACCCAGGTGTAGGTAGGACTCTTCACCGCCCCCTGGATGCCGAGGGCGCGCAGCAGCCCCCGAACCAGCGTGGTTTTGCCGCTGCCGAGCTCGCCGGAGAGATGCAGCACGCGTCCCGGCAGCACCCCGGCGGCGAGCGCGGCACCAAGCCGCGCGGTGGCGGCGGCATCGGGCAAATTAAGATCGAAAGTCATGGACTACGAGCGGCTGGCGGCACGCATCAGGCAATGGGGAAGCGAGCTCGGCTTCCAGGCGGTCGGCATCGCCGACGCCGACCTGTCGGCTGCGGAGCCGCGGCTCATCGAGTGGCTGGCGCAGGGCCGGCATGGCGAGATGGAGTATATGGCGCGCCACGGCGCGCTTCGCGCGCGGCCGGCCGAGCTCAAGCCCGGCACGGTGCGCGTCATCTCCTGCCGCATGGATTACGCCACCGGCGGTGCCGATGAGATTCCTGCACCGACGGCAGAGGCCTATGTCGCGCGCTACGCCCGCGGCCGCGATTACCACAAGGTCCTGAGGAGCCGCCTGCAGCAGCTTTGCGAGCGCATCGAGCGCGAGGTCGGCGCCTTCGGCTACCGCGTGTTCACCGACTCGGCGCCGCTGATGGAGGTCGAGCTGGCGGTGAAGGCCGGGCTCGCCTGGCGCGGCAAGCACACGCTCGCGCTCAATCGCACCGGATCGTGGTTCTTCCTCGGCGAGGTGCTCACCGATCTGCCGCTGCCGATCGACGCCGCCATAGGCGAGCACTGCGGCACCTGCCAGCGCTGCATCGATATCTGCCCGACGCAGGCGATCACCGGGCCCTACGAGCTCGATGCGCGCCGCTGCATCTCCTATCTCACCATCGAGCTCAAGAGCGCCATCCCGGAGGAGTTGCGGCCGCTGATCGGCAACCGTGTCTATGGCTGCGACGACTGCCAGCTGGTCTGCCCGTGGAACGGCTTCGCGCAACCCACGGGAGAGGCCGATTTCCAGGTGCGCAATGGCCTCGACCGCGCCACCCTGGTCGAGCTCTTCGCCTGGTCGGAGGCCGAGTTCGACGAGCGCCTGCAGGGCTCGCCGATCCGGCGCATCGGCTACGAGCGCTGGCTGCGCAACCTCGCCGTGGGACTCGGCAATGCGCCGTCGTCGGGCGCGGTGCTGGCGGCGCTACGCTCCCGGGTGGACCATCCCTCCGCGCTAGTCAGGGAACACGTCGAGTGGGCACTCTCGAGGCATGAAGTCAGGTCATGACGCGCTGGCGGCCTGATCGCCTGCTGCCGGGGTTCGAGGCGCTCGAGCTCGAGTTCCCGGACGACTACGACGGCCCGGTGGTTGCCACGCTGGTGCGCCTGCCGACGGTCAACGCGCCGCGCGGCGCCGTGCTGTATGTGCACGGCTTCAGCGATTACTTCTTCCAGCGCCACATGGCCGAGCGCTTTGCCGCCGAAGGCTACGCGTTCTACGCGCTCGACCTGCGCAAGTACGGGCGCTCGCTGCGCCCGTCGCAGCACGGCAACTTCTGCAAGAGCCTGAGCGAGTACTACGCCGATCTCGACGCCGCGATCGACGCGATCGGCGGCGAGGTCCTGCTGGCCGGGCATTCGATGGGCGGCCTCGTCACCTCGCTCTACGCGCATGAAGGGGCGCGGCGCGCGCGGATCCAGGCGCTGTGGCTGAACAGCGCCTTCTTCGACTGGAATCTCCCGGAGTGGCGCAAGATGCAGCTGCACGTCGCCGCCGCGATCGGCCGCTACTACCCGTTCCTCAACGATCCGAAGGCCTTGCGCCCCGATTACACGCGCACGCTGCTCACCGAGTGGGAATTCGATACGCGCCTCAAGCCGGAGTACGGCTTCCCGCTCTACTACGGATGGCTCGGCGCGATCAGCGACGCCTTCGAAAAGCTCCACCAGGGACTGGCCGTCGAGTGCCCCGTGCTGTCGATGCATTCCGACAGCGCTGACGTGGTGCTCGACTGGCGGCATACCGCGCGCTGGTCGCGCACGCTCGGGCCGAACGTCACCGTCATGGCATTCCCCGGCGCGTGGCACGATCTCATCCTCTCGCCGGGCCGCATCCGCGAGGAAGTCTTCATCCAGCTTTTCGCCTGGGCGGAACGAGCCGTAGCGTTGCCAGCGTAGCGAGCACCCACGCGACATACGCGGCAGTGAATACCCAGGGCGGCGCCTCGTAGAAGAGCAGGCGCCGCACCCACCGCCCGACGAACGACTCCGCCCGCAGGCCGCCGCGCGCCGCGTCCTCCCACACCGTGAGGGGACATGCCATGCCGATGAGCGCTTCGCTCGCGACGAACACGATGGCGCCGAGATGCGCGTAGCGGAACCAGGGGTTGGCGATCCAGCGCCAGCCGAGCGCTGCGCCGATCCACACTGCGATCAGGCCGCCGACGATGAAGGCGACGATCGCGAAATGAACGACCAGGATCGCATCGGCAATCACCCCGGCGTGATGTTCGCCTCGCGAATCACCTTCAGCCACTTCGTGCCTTCGGATTTCATGAAGGGCCCGAACT
>DASWER010000672.1:0-4065 GCA_036394655.1 Burkholderiales bacterium | reverse complement strand
CCGCGATCGAGCGCGCCGCGCACCGCTTCCTCGATCCAGCGCTTGCGCAGCATGAAATGGAGCATCAGCCCGGGGATGGTGGCGCGCTCGGCGGCTCGCGGCAGCCAGCGCATGCGCGTGACATTGACCCAGAAGGGAGTCAGACAGCGGGCGCAAATCTCGGGAGCGCCGGCGGGGACGAGGTGCGCGAAGCGGCGGTCGCGGGAGAGGAAGACCGTCGCGGCGGCGATCAGCCTGGCAGTGGAGCTCGGCCGGTCGGCGCGCAATCAGCCAAAAAACATCTTTTTGTAATGCCGGTACCAATCGCTCTGGAACAGCTCCGTCGGATCGTACTTGTGCTTGAGCTTCAGGAACTCAGCGAACTGCGGATAGCACGCCTCCACCTGGCGGCGCACCGCGTAGCGATGGTAGGTGAGGTAGTAGCTGCCGCCGTGGCGCAGGCCGATGTCGATCAGCGCGCGGAACGCGTCCGCCGCGCGGATCAGACCGGTGCTGGTGCGCTCGACGTGCAGGTTGAAGATGACGCACGCATAGGGCCGGCGCGCCCAGGGCAGGAAGCTCTCGCGATCCTGCTCGATCAGGCGCACCGTGCCGTAGATGATCTGGGTGCGCTCGCGCAGCGCATAGGCGCGCACCTCGGCCATGAAGGCCTCGAGCGAGTCGCGGTCGCAGTAGATCTCGGTGATCACCTCGGTAGCGCGGTTCGGCGCGCTGGTGCGCCGGTCGATCTCGCGGTGATAGTTGTCCGGGTAGAAGCTCATCTGGTGCTCGTCGGACCAGTAGATCTGGCCGCTGGTGGCGAGGTAGTAGTCGGCGTAGCGCTTGAAGGCGGCCGACTTGTCGGCATGCGCGAGGTAGAGGAGCTGGGTCCAGTCGGCTTCGCCGAGCTCGCGCTGCTTGGCGGGAATCTCGCGCTCGTCGGCCACCGGGCGGTAGCAGGAGAACACGCCGCGGCGCAGGAAGTCGGGCGACTTCTCATCGATCGAATACTGGAAGTCGCCATAGACAAAGCCGTCGCGGATGCGATCGCCGAAGGCCGAGGCGAGACCGTCGATGGTGCGCACCTCGACCACGCGCTCCAGCTTCCGCCGGGGCACCAGGCGCAGCGTCACCGAGTAGACGAAGCCGAACAGCCCGTAGCCGCCGACCGCAAGGGTAAAGAGCTCGGTGTTCTCGGTCCGGCTGCAGTTGAGCAGGCGGCCGCGCGCGTCGAGCAGCTTGAACGACTCGACATCGGAGATGAAGGGCGGCAGCGTGAGCCCGCGCCCGTGGATGTTGGCCGCAAGGCAGCCGCCCATCGAGAGGCGATCGGCGCCGGTCTGCTTCTGGTTGAACGTCCAGCGCTGCTCAACGGGCTGCAGCGTGCGCAGCGCTTCCAGCAGCCCCGGCCACTGCATGCCGGATTCGACCTCGATCAGCCCGCGCTCGGTGTCGAAGGCGATGACTTTCGCCAGCTTGCGCGTATCGACCAGCACGCCATCGGCCGCGAAGGCCTGCGAGCCCATGGCATGGCGCCCGCCGGCAATGCACAACGCGCGGTTCTCGGTCTGGGCGAGCTTGAGCGCCCCGCGTATGCCGTCGAGCGTATCGGGCTGCACGATGCGGTTGACCAGCGTGGCGCTGAGCTGCCCGTGCAGGTCGTTGACCAGGATGCCTTCGGGCTTCTTCGCTGCCTTCTGGCCCCAGGCGAGCGACGCCGGCCACACTGCGCCAAGCGCGGTCAGGCGAAGAAACTCGCGGCGGTTATGCATCCAGATCCTCCCTGCGGTTTGGGCCATTCTAGAATGCCGGCATGGAAGCGGAAATCACCTACACGCGCGACACCGGCGAGAAGCTGGTCAACGAGACCTTCGGGCCGAACAACATCCGGCGCCGGACCAGCGGTGCCGAGGAGCCGCATCGCGTCGACATCGCCAACGGCCGCGAGGCGCGCGAGCTGGCGCTCGACAAGAACGGCTTCGTCCTGGTGGAGCACCGCACGGCGGTGCGTGACTTTTTTGACGTCGAGGAGCTGAAACGCGTCTATTACCCCGAGGTGGAGGCGCTGGTGCGGCGCATCGCCGGCGCAAGCCGGGTAGTGGTGTTCGATCACACGCTGCGCTCCGGCAACGAGGCCGAGCGCGAAGCGAAGCTGGTGCGCGAGCCGGTGCTCTCCGCGCACAACGACTATACCGAGTGGTCGGGCCCGCAGCGCGTGCGCGACCTGATGGGCGAGGAGGCCGAGCGGCTGCTGGAGCGGCGCTTCGCCATCATCCAGGTATGGCGGGCAATCGTTGACCCGATCCGCTCCAATCCGCTGGCGATGGCCGACGCGCGCACGGTCGCGCCCGACGACTTGCTGATCGCCGAGCGTCGCTACCCGAACCGGGTGGGGCAAACTTACCGGCTGAAATACAACCCGGCGCATCGCTGGTTCTACTTCCCGCGGATGCAGCGCGATGAGGCGATCGTCTTCAAGGTCTACGACTCGGCGAAGGACGGCCGCGCGCGCTTCACGCCGCACACTTCCTTCCAGGATCCGACCACGCCGCCCGGCGCGCCGCCGCGCCAGAGCATCGAGGCGAGAGCATTAGCCTTTTTTTTGAACGAGCGTTAAAACTGGCAGTTTCTGACAGCGGCGCGGGCGAGGTGGGCCTAGCCTGCGTGGATGCGAAGCGAAGTGAGCAAGTTGGTCGATCGCCTGGGCGCTCTCGGCGCGCTGGTCGCGTACCGCAATCGACGCGTCGCGCTGATCGGCTGCAACGCTGCGCTTCCCTTTGAAGAACGCGAAGCGCGCCGCCGCGGGTTCGAGCTGCGCCAGTTCTCCGACGCGGCCGCGGCGCTCGCCTGGCTGCATGCCGAGAACTGACTAGCGCAGCGGCCGCTTCGGCTTGCGCGCAAGGATGAAGAACAGCGAGCCGAGTCCCGCCAGCAGTGCGAGGATGGTGAAGCCGGTGCGGTAGTTGCCGGTGAGGTCGGCGAGGATGCCGGCGATCATCGGGCCGCCCACCTGGCCGATCACCACGATCATCATCGAGAGTCCCAGGATCATGCCGATGGCGCTGCGGCCGAAGTAGTCGGCGCGGATCGCTTGCATGAACGGCCCGCGCAGCCCCCAGGCGGCGCCATGCAGCACCGCGAACGCGAGCACCATGGCGACGTTCACCGCGTAAGTGAGGAGCAGCAGGCCGGTCATGTGCATCAGCATGCACGCGGCGGCAATCAGGCGCTTCTTGTAGCGATCGCCGATCACCCAGCCGATGCCGACGCCGCCGATCTGGGAGAGCGTAAGCAGCGTATAGACCAGCGCCGCCTGCTCGACCGTGTAGCCGAGGTCCTGGTTCATGTGGGTGATCGAGTGCACGCTCACGGCGTGCACCACGAGGAGAGCGAAGCCATGGCCGAGCGAGAGCAGCCAGAACGCGGGCGTGCGCAGCGCCTCGCGCGCGGTGAAGTCGCGCTCCAGGGTCAGCGCGCGGATCTGCTGTGTGGTCTCTGGCGTCTTCGGCGGCAGGCCGTCCACCGTCAGGCCGTGGTCTTCCGGCCGGCGCTTGATCAGCATCGCGAGCGGCAGACCGACGACGATCGCGATCACGCCGGAAGCGAACGAGGTCGCTCGCCAGCCGTAGGTCTGCAGCGACCACGCCACCAGCGGTACCGAGATGCCGCCGAGCGCGAGCCCGATCGACAGCGACGACAGCGCCCGCGCGCGCCAGCGCTCGAACCAGTTGATGAGCGCGATGTTGACCGGGAAGAAGCCGCACAGGCTCGAGCCCAGCGCGACCACGAGAAACGCGGCGTAGAACATGCCCAGCGTGTCGGTCTGGCTGAGCAGCATCAGCCCCAGTCCGAAGACGACCACGCCGACGCGGATCATGCCCTGGGGGCCGAAGCGATCGATGAACCAGCCCAGCAGCGGCCCGAGGATCGCCGCTTCCATCTGCTGCAGCGCCGCCGCCCCGGAGAGCGCGGTCTTGCTCCAGCCGCGCTCGGCCTGCAGCACCGCGACGTAGGCGCCGAAGGACTGGGTCATCAGGCCCGCCTGGAGAAACTGCAGCGCGGACCCCGCCGCGACCATCTTCCAGC
>DASWER010000671.1:0-2205 GCA_036394655.1 Burkholderiales bacterium | reverse complement strand
CTGCGCTTCGCGACGTAGCCGGTGACCGGCGCCACGATCGAGGCGCGCTGCGCGGCGAGGTAGGCCTCGCCGAGTTTCGCTGCCGCCTGCTTGACGTCGGGATGCGTGGCAACCGTGGTCCGCGACACCAGCGCCTCGGAGGCCGCAAGCTGCTGCTCGGCGACCTTCAGCGCGGCGGCTGCGGTCTCGAGCTGCGACTGGGCGTGCTTCAGGTCTTCTTCGGCGAGCGCCCGGGCGTCGGGCAGGCCGCTGCGCCGCTGCAGGTCTTCCTGGGCGCGGCGCCACTCGGCGCGCCGCTGTTCCACCGTGGCGCGCAGCGCGTCGCTGTTGGCGTAGAGCTGGCGCACGCGGCGCACGGTCTGCGCGAGCGCGGCCTTCGCTTCGTCGAGCGCGCTCTGCGTGTCGGCGGCGTCAAGCACGACGACCGGGTCGCCCGCGCGCACCAGCGCGGTGTCGTCGGCATTGATGCGCACGACGATGCCGCCGATCTGCGGCGTGAGCTGCACCAGGTTGCCTTGCGCGTAGGCATCGTCGGTCGCCTCGTACCAGCGGCCGTCGAGCCACCACCAGGCCGCGGCGGCGGCGCCGGCGACGAGGAACACTGCGGCGAGCGCGCCGAGAGCGATGGTTCTTTTTTGAGGCTGCATGATCAACCTTCCACGTGATAACCGCCGCCAAGGGCGCGGATCGTACCGACGGCGAGCGCGAGGCTGCGGCCCTGCAGCCGCACGCGGTTGACGCGTTCGGCGAGCAGCCGCTCCTCGTTGACGAGCACGTCGAGATAACTGGTGAGCCCCGCGCGATAGCGATCGAGGGTGAGGCGGTAAGCGTCCTCGGCGGCCGCGAGGGCGTTCGCCTGGTCGGCAAGCTGCTGCTGGACCGCGCGCATGCTCGCCACCTGGTCGGCGACCTGGGTGAGCGCATCGATCAGCGTCTGGTTGTATTGCTCCACCGCCGCGTCGTAGTCGCCGTAGCGGCCGCGCAGGTTCGCGCGCAACGCCCCGGCATCGAAGATCGGCAGATGCACTGCCGGCCCGACGCCGGCGACGCCGCTGCCGGCGCCGAGCAGATGCAGTCCGTTCAGGCTGGTGGCGCCGAAGCCCGCGAACGCGGCGAGGTTGACGTTCGGCAGGAAGTCCGCCTTCGCCACGCCGATCTGCGCGGCGGCCGCCTCGGCGCGAAAGCGCTGCGCCGCAAGGTCCGGGCGGCGCGCGATGAGATCAGCCGGCAGGTTCGCCGGGAGCACGAGCGCATCGCTGTAGGGACGCAGCGCCGGCTCGATGCCGAGCGCCACATCCGGCCCCGCGCCGAGCAGCGCGCCGAGCTGGTGCCGGTCGAGCTCCACCGCGGCCTCGGCGGCCGAGAGCTCGACGCGGGAGGCTCCGATCTGCTGGTCCGACTGGCGCACGGCGATCGCCGCCTCGAGGCCGCGGCTCGCGCGCACGCGGTTCAGCTCGAGCAGCGACTCGCGCTGCGCGAGCGTCTGCCGCGCCAGCGCCAGCGCCGCGAGATCCGTCTGCGTCTGGAAATAGCTCTGCGCGACCGCGCTCGCCAGCACCAGCCGCGCCTGCGCGGCATCGGCCGAGGCCGCGCGGGCGGCGCCGAGCGCGGCGGCGAGCGCCGAGCGATGCTTGCCCCAGAAATCGAATTCGTAGTTGAAATCGAGCGCGAGGCGCCCCTGATTGACCCAAGCCCCGCCGAACGGCGGCGGATAGATGTCGTTGGCGCTGATGCGCTGGCGCGTCGCGCTGGCATTGAGATCGACCGTCGGGTAGAGCGATGCGCGCGCTCCGTCAGCAAGCGCGCTGACGCTCCGCACGCGGGCCTGGGCGGCGCGCAGGCTCGGGTTGCCCTCGAGCGCGCGGTGCACGAGCGCGTCGAGCTTCGGATCGCCGAACGCGCTCCACCAGTCCTCGCGCGGCCAGGTGCCGTCTTCGCTATGGAAGGCGAGCGACTGCGGCGCGAGCGCGCGCGCCTGGCCGTGGATACCGGAGTAGCTCGCGCATCCGGCGAGCAAGAGGATTAAAAGAACGATCGGCACCCGCAACATCGGGCGAGTGTGGAGGCGCGCGGTTTCGCGAGCGTTACCCGCGCGGTTGCGTCCGTAACAGTTCTGAAATCGCGCCGGCACGTGCCGGCGTCAGAGTGGCGCCATGGAACAAGGCAAAGCGCAATCGGATCCCATGCGATGGGTCCCCATCGTGG
>DASWER010000670.1:0-1580 GCA_036394655.1 Burkholderiales bacterium | reverse complement strand
CGCGCTGCACGAGATCCACCGCCAGGACGTGATCCATCTCGATCTCAAGGCCACCAACGTCCTCTACCGCGCGAGCGGCCAGGCGACGCTGATCGACTTCGGCCTTTCCTGCCACCGCCATCTTCCGGACTTGCTGGCGGCGGAATTCCATACGCCGGTCGGCAACTGGGTCACCATGGCGCCGGAGCAGATTGCCGGCGAGCGCTGCGATCCGCGCAGCGACATCTTTGCCCTTGGCACGCTGCTGTACGAGATGGCGACCGGCCGGCGGCCCTTCGGCACCCCTGAAAGCGTGGCGCAACTGCGCCGGCGCCTGTACCGCGATCCGCCGCCGCCGCGCAGCGTGGTGGCCGGCACGCCGGCGTGGCTGCAGGAAGTCATTCTGCATTGCCTCGAGGTGGATGCCGGCGAGCGTTATGGGTCGGCCGCGCAAGTGGCGTTCGATCTCGCCAACCCCGGGCAGGTGGCGCTCACGCAGCGCGCCGCACGCCGCTCGCGGGCGGGCGCGGCAACGCTCGCGCGGCGCTGGTTCAACGCGCGCCATTTCACGCCGGCATTGCCGCCGCCGCCGGCAACCGATGTGGCGCCCCTGCCGGTGATCGCCGTCGCGATCGCCGCGCATGAGACCGATGAGCCTTTCTTCGAAGCCTTGCGCGGCGCCACCCGGCGTCGCATCGCAGCAGGCAGCGGCTGCAGAGTCGCCTGCATGACGGTGGTGCCGCCGGCCGCGGTGCTGAGCGACGACACGCCCACCGGCAGGCACATCAAGCAGCTCGTGAGCCTGCGCCGCTGGGCGAAGCCGCTCGGCCTGCCGGAAGAACGCGTGACTTACCACGTGCTAGAGTCGGATCAGCCCGCAGCCGCGCTGCTCGATTACGCGGCGGTGAACGAGGTCGAGGAGATCCTGATGGGCGCCGGCAAGGATGCGCCGCAGGTCGTCATGCAAGCGCCGTGCAGCGTGACCGTGGTGCGAGCGCCCCCGGCGGGCTGAGCGCATGAACGACAACGCCAAAGGGCAGCGCTTCGTCGCCTTGTGCATGCTGGGAATCGTGCTGTTCAACTTCCCGGTGCTCGCCTTGTTCAACGTCGGCGGCACCGTGCTCGGCGTGCCGGTGCTCTATGCCTACATCTTCGCCGCCTGGGCGTTGCTGATCGCGCTGATGGCGCTCGTCGCCGAGCGCTAGCGATGCTGCAGGGCCCGATCATCATCCTCACGGCCTTCGCCTACCTCGGCGTGCTGTTCGCCATCGCGTACTACGCGGACCAGCGCGCCGATGCCGGCCGGCCGGTGATCGCCAATGCCTACGTCTACAGCCTGTCGCTCGCGGTATACGCCACGGCCTGGACATTCTACGGCAGCGTGGGGCGCGCGGCGAGCGACGGCGTCGGCTTTCTGCCGATCTACATCGGGCCGACGCTGATGATCGCGCTATGGTGGGTGGTGATGCGCAAGATCCTGCGCATCTCGAAGCAGAACCGCATCACCTCGCTCGCCGATTTCATCGCGTCGCGCTACGGCAAGAGCGCGCTGCTCGGCGGCATCGTCACCGTGATCGCGGTGGTCGGCATCCTGCCGTACA
>DASWER010000669.1:0-2016 GCA_036394655.1 Burkholderiales bacterium | reverse complement strand
GGATCGCTGTTCGTCGCTGCGGCCGCCTATCTCGCGGTGCCGTGGCTGGCCGATGCGGCACCGCTCGCCGCCGCGGCGTTCGCGCTCGGCCTCGCGCTCGGCTCGGCGCAGCCGCTGACCATCATCCTCACCTATAACCAGGCGCCTGCAGGGCGCTCGGGCGAGGCCCTCGGCATGCGCATCATGGCGAACAAGGTGACGCAGATCGCGGTGCCGCTCGCCTTCGGCGGCTTCGGCGCGGCCATAGATCGGCAGGTAGAACGAGAACAGCTCGATGCCGGTCAGCGCGACGCCGCTCATGATGAGCGTGCGCCGCAGCGCCGGGATCGCCAGCAGGTCCAAGGCGCTCTTCGCCTCCGTGTGTGTTTCATGCCGCACGTGCTTGGGCATCAGTCCGCGATGCAGCAGTACGTAGAAGCTGGGCAGGATCGCCGCCACCGCAAGCAGGGCGAACGCGGCGCGATACCCGGCGAGCTCGATGGCGAAGCCCGCCGCCGAGGGTCCGATGAAAGCGGCGATCGAGGCGCCAAGCGCGAAGGTGGAGAAGTTCCTGGTGCGCTCGGCTGGTGTGCCGAGCGAGCCGACCAGGTTGTGGATCGAGACGTGGAAGTAGATGTGGCCGAGACCGAGGAGCGCCGGGCAGAGAAACAGCGCGGGCAGCCCGCCGACGACGATCGGCAGCACCAGGCCGGCCGCCATCGCAAGACCGCCAAGCGCGATCGGCATGCGCACGCCATAGCGATCCGAGATCCTGCCGGCCTGCACCGCAAGTAACAGGGGAAACACCGCGAACAGCGCCGCCAGCACGCCGACCGCCGCCGCGCTGGCGCCGAGATCCAGCGCGTAGAGCGAGACCACCACCTTGCTGCCGCGCTGCGCAATCGAATTCAGCAGCGTCAGCAGCACCACGAGGTAGAGCGTCACGTGCCGCCTCGTTCCTCCGCCTTCGTTCCGCTATGCCGAATGAGATTCCCCACCATGGGACGAGTATACTGAGCGCCGCAAAATGCGAGTCGGACGCAACGATCCATGTCCTTGCGGCAGCGGCAAAAAATACAAGAAGTGCTGTGGTGCGGTGATCCCGGTGGCGGTGGCCGAGCAGCGCCAGTGCGGCAGCTGTACGGCGTGCTGCGACGGCTGGGTCGAGGGCACCATCCGCGGCCACGAGATGAAGCCGGGGGTACCGTGCCATTTCCGCGGCGCAGGCTGCTGCACCATTTACGAAGAGCGGCCGCAGGAGCCGTGCCGCACGTTCGTGTGCGGCTGGCTGGCGCCGGGCAGTCCGTTCCCGGACTCGTTCCGGCCCGACCGGCTTGGCGTGATGATGGTGCGCACGCGCTGGCGCAACCAGCCGGCGTACATCCTGCGCTCGGCGGGACGCGACCCGGACGAGCCACTGCTCACGTGGATGCGCTCGTTCAGCGCCGCGACCGGCAGCCCGTTCTTCTACGAGCAGGCGGGCGAGCGCTTCGGCTTCGGCCCGTCAGAATTCCAGCACGAGATGCTGGTCAAACTTGAAAGCGGCGAGAGGTTATGGTGATGGAAGCTAAAGTCAAAGACTCAGTGGACAAAAGCGCCAAGACGGGTACCGAGTCGCACTACCACAGCAAGAAGGACCGCGTCTTCGTGCGCGGCATCCAGGGCCAGTACAGCCTCAAGGACGAGCTGAAGCGCCTGCGCTCGATGCCGCGCGTGCGCAAGGGAAGAGAGCTCAAGTTCGTCGACGGCCCGCAGACCTACAGCCGGCACTACGTCGAGCCGAAAGACGGCATCACGCAGATGTTCCATCTGCACCTCGAGGAATACGCGCCCGGCGCGAAATCGCAGAAGCACGGGCATGTCAACGAGGCGGCGTTCTACATCCTCGATGGCGTGGGCTACGAGATCCACGACGGCGTGCGCTACGACTGGAAGGCGGGCGACGTCGCGATCGTGCACAACAACTGCGTGCATCAGCACTTCAACGCGAGCCCCGACAAGCCGGCGCGCGCGCTCGTCATCAAGACCAAGCCGATG
>DASWER010000668.1:0-5679 GCA_036394655.1 Burkholderiales bacterium | reverse complement strand
GCCGGCATGCCGCCCTTGCCGCCGATGCCCTTGCGGAAGGCGACGCTGGTGAGATTGCCGGCGTGGTCGTAGGTCCAGTTGTGATAGATGCAGTTGAAGCGCTCGGCGCGGCCGCGCGCCTGCATGCAGATCAGGGCGCCGCGGTGCGCGCAGCGGTTCTCGAATGCGTGCAGCGCGCCTTTCATGTCGCGCGTCACCACGACCGGCATGTCGCCGACGAAGGTGGTGACGAAGGCGCCGGGCTCGGCGAGCTCGGCTTCGAGGCAGAGGTAGTTCCAGGTCGGGCCCTGGAAGATGCGCCGCTGCTCTTCGCGATAGATCTCCGCGTCCTGGTAGACCCAGTAGGGAACGCGCGTCGCGCCCTCAGCCGGCCAGCTTCGCTCGAGCATCGGCTGATTATAATGACGCGCCCGATGCGTCTTTGCGTTCTCGTCGCCGCCAGTCTCATCGGTTTCGCTGCCGGGGCGCAGGAATGGCCGGCGAAGCCGGTGCGCATCATCGTGCCGTTTCCCGCCGGCGGCAGCGCCGACCTGATGCCGCGCATCGTGGCCGAGAAGCTGGCGCAGATGTGGGGCCAGCCGGTGATCGTCGACAACCGGCCCGGCGCCGCCGGCAACATCGGCGCCGACGCCGCGTACCGCGCCGAGCCTGACGGCTACACGCTGCTCTCGAGCCCGCCGCCCCCGCTGGTGATCAACCGGCTGCTTTACCCGAAGCTCTCGTATGACGCCGCCCAGTTCGTGCCGATCACGGTGATCGGCGCCATTCCCAATGTGCTGTTGGTGAACTCCAGGGTGGAAGCCAACAGCGTCGAGGAGCTGATCGCGCTCGCCAAGGCGAACCCCGGCAAGATGAACTATGCCTCGCAAGGCGGCGGCACCACCTCGCACCTGACCGCCGAGCTCTTCAAGTCGATGGCGGGCGGCCTGCAGATGGCACACATTCCGTACAAAGGCACTGCGCCGGCGCTGACCGACCTCGTCGGCGGACAGGTCGACATGATGTGCGACAACCTCGGTGTCTCGCTGCCGCACGTGCGCTCGGGCAAGCTCAAGGCGCTGGCGGTGGCGAGCAGGAAGCGCTTTGCCGGCCTGCCCAACGTGCCGGCGCTCGCCGAGACCCTGCCGGGCTTCGAGTCGGTCGCCTGGTTCGGCATCGTCGCACCGCCGCGCACGCCTGCTGCCATAGCGGAAAAGGTGGCCGCGGGCGTGCAAGAGGCACTCCGGCTGCCCGAAGTGCAGAAGCGGCTCGCTGATCTTTCCGCGGAGCCCCTGGGCTATGGCCCCGGCGAGACCGCGGCGTTCATGCGGCAGGAAGTGGAGCGCTGGGGCGCGGTGATCCGCGCCGCCGGCGTGAAGCTCGAGTGAAGCCGAAAGTCGCGATCGCCACCGGCGATCCCGCCGGCATCGGCCCGGAGATCTCGCTCAAGGCAGCGCGCCATCCGAAAGTGCTCGGGCTTTGCGAGCCGGTGCTGTTCGGCGATCGCAAGATGCTGGCGATGCACGGCCGCACCGCCGGCATCTCGATCGTGCAGGTGAAGCAGGCGCGCCCGCGCATCGGTACCGTAGCCGCGGCGCATGGCCGCGCGGCAGTCGATGCCGCCGAGGCGGCGATCCGCGGCGCGATGGCGGGCGAGTATCACGCCGTGGTCGGCGCGCCGCACACCGAGACCGCGATCCACGCTGCCGGCATCGCCTTCGACGGCTATCCCTCGTTGGTCGCGCGCGTCTGCGGCCTCGCCGCCGACGATGCGGTGCTGATGCTGTGCTTCCGCCACGACAAGCGCGAGGTGCGCATCGCGCATGTCACGCTGCATACCAGCGTGGCCCACGCACTGCAGATGATCACGGCCGATCGGGTATTGAAGACGATCGCGGCGGTCGATTCGGCGCTGAAGAAGCTCGGCATCGCCGCACCGCGCATCGCGGTGAGCGGCGTGAATCCGCATGCCGGCGAGTCGGGCGCGTTCGGCCGCGAGGAGATCGACATCGTCGAGCCCGCGATCCAGGAAGCGAGGCGCCACGGCATCACCGCCGATGGTCCGATCGGCGCGGACACGCTGATCCAGCGCGAGGGATACGACGCCTACGTTGTGATGCTGCACGACCAGGGACACGTCGCGGCCAAGCTGCTCGCGCCGCAGCGCATCGCCGCGCTCACCATCGGCACGCCGGTACTTTTTTCTTCCGTCGGACATGGCTCGGCGCTCGACATCGCCGGCCAGGGCAAGGCGAATCCCGGCGCGATGGTAGAAGCAATTACACGGTTAGTGACTCGTCGACGTCGCGCGCCTGCGACCTGAAATTTCCCACGCAAACAATGCTCTAGTTGCGCGGGCACCATGCGCGGTCCGATGCGCACGACGCTTCTGCGCGACTCTTTGACCGCGAAAAAACAGTAAGGCGTTGAAGCGCCGCGTTTTTCACCACGTGGTACGCGGCTTGCACGGTGAGGTGCCCACAAGCACTAACACCGAGCCACCTCGCCATGAATCAACGCCTGCGCCAAGAGCGGAATGTGTTCCTGCTCTTTCTCGGAGCGGTCTTCGTTTCGCTGATGTCCGCCCTGCCGATCGTGACGGCATCGATGCCCCGCGCGCGCTATGCCACCGCCGAGCATCAGCGACCGGCAGCGCAGCTCACCTTCGAGCAGCTCGACCGCAACCACGACGGCTTCGTCGATCGCGCTGAGGCGCTCGCGCAGCCGGGGCTCGACGCGGTGTTCAACGCCGCGGATCGCCGGCCCGACGGGCGGCTCGACAAGGTCGAGTACGCCCAGGCGCTGGGCCTGATCGACCGCCAAAAGTGAAACGAGGATAGGCCTTGAACCTGTCTTTCGGCCTGGTCAAGACCGCAACGGACGAGCAGGCAGACGCGCTGCTCGCCCGTGAGGCGCGCTGGCTGCGCGAGCTCGAAGGCGTCGAGGAGCTCGAAGGCCAGGTGCCGCGCGTGCTGGAGGAGGGCACGGGGCCCGGCGGGCGGCGCTATCTCGTGATCAGCATGCTGCCCGCGCACGGCGAGACGCGCGCCTTTACCGCGGACCACGCGCGCTTTCTCGGCAGCCTGCGCAAGGCGCGCTTTCGCGCGGTCGATTTCGAAGTCTCGGGCACCTGCCAGTGGATGCAGCGCTCGCTCGCCCAGGCGCGCGAGTTCGCATCGCCGGGCGCCATGCAGATGCTGGAAGCGAGCTACCAGGATTGCGAGACGGCGCTGCTCTACTGGACCGGCCCGTACGTGCTTTCGCAGGGCGACTTCGCGCCCTGGAACATCCGCAATCTCGGCTCGCAGCTTTTCGTCACCGACTGGGGCCATGCGCGCGCCGACGCGAGCCCGCTCGACGACGTCCTGCACTACCTGATGATCCAGCGAGCCTTGAACTCGCGACCGGTCACGCTGCCGGTGCTGCGCCAGGCAATGCGCCGCGCCGGCGAGTTCGCGGTGCAGGCCTACCCCGAATGGTCGTGGCGAGCGCCGGTGATCGGCGCGCTGACCCTGGTCTACCTGCTGGGCGTGGTGCTGCATCGCTCGCTCGCCCGGCGCCGCATCGAACGCACCGACCGGGTGGTCGGCGCGTACTGGAAGTTGCTCGAGAAAAGATCGGCATGGATGCCGCAATGAAAGGAATTCGGGGACGGAGCCTGAACTCCAGCGACGCGCAGCTTTTGGAGTTCGGGCTCCGTCCCCGAATTGCTTCGGAAATGAACCAGGAGAAATTGCAATCATGAGCGCCGCTGCCACCGCCGCCGGATATCTCTACGCCTCGGGACGCCTGCGGGGCCGCGCCCAGCGCGACCAGGAGCACCACGACGACAAGCCGGCCGAGGCTCAGGGTGAGAAGCGGGCCGCGGCACATCCTCAGCGCCCGCGCATCGAGCGGCCGCGGCAGGAAGTGCGCGTTGCCGTGCTGCCGGAAGAGATGCCCGCCGCCGGCGACAAGCCGCGGCGCACGCCCATCGTGCAGTACCGCACGCGGCGCTGGCGCCCCAGTGAAGAGTGAAGCGCGCCGCGCCGGCGGGCTATTCATCAGCGACCTCTCCGCCGAGAGCGGCGCCGCCACGCTGATCGAGGCGCTCGACCTCTATCCGGGTGCGCGCATCGAATTCCTGGGCTACGAGCTCGACGGCGAAGCGCTGCAGGAGCGGCTGGAGCAGGCCGCTTACCTCGTTTTGCCGACGCTGTCCCACGATCCGATGCCGCGAGCGCTGGTCCAGGCCTTTGCCAACGGCGTGCCGGTGATCGCGAGCCGGGTCGCCTCGGTCGCCGAGCTGATCGAGCCGGGCAGGAACGGGCTGCTGTTCGATCCGGGGTCGGCGCGCGAGCTTGCGCGGCGCCTCGCCTGGGCCGACGCCTTCCCGGAGAAGATGCGGCAGATGGGGGAATGTGCCCGAGCGGACTATCAGGCGCGGTATATCGCCAAGTGGAGCTATCAGACACTGTTCGGCGAGCGGCGCCGCAGCGCCCGCGTTTAATTTCCGGAGAGCAGCACCTTGATTGAGCTCGGCGTCACGCCGACCATGATCCAGCCGGTGATTCTGTGCGGCGGATCGGGCACCCGCCTCTGGCCGCTTTCGCGCGAGCATCACCCGAAGCCGTTGCACGCCCTCAACGGCGAGCGCACGCTGCTGCAGGAAACCGCCGCACGCTGCCAGGGCCTCGCCGCGATCGGCGAGCCGCTCCTCGTGTGCAACGAGGCGCATCGCTACCTGGTGCAGGCGCAGCTCGCGCGCATGGGCGTGCGGCCGAAAGCCATCCTGCTCGAGCCCAAGGGCCGCGGCACCGCCCCGGCGCTCACGCTCGCCGCGATCCACGCCGTCACCTCCGACGATCCGGTGCTGCTCGCCATGCCGTCGGACCACTTCATCTCCGACCGCGCCGCCTTCCAGCGCGCGGTGGAGCGCGGCGCCGCGCTCGCGCAGCAGGGCCATATCGTCACCTTCGGCGTACCGCCGAGCGCGCCCGAGACCGGA
This sequence comes from Burkholderiales bacterium, assembly GCA_036394655.1. Taxonomy (GTDB): domain Bacteria; phylum Pseudomonadota; class Gammaproteobacteria; order Burkholderiales; family SG8-39; genus SCGC-AG-212-J23. Next base: position 713 of record DASWER010000668.1, on the reverse strand, counting down.
TACGGCTACATCCGCGCCGACAAGGCGGGTTACGTGGAAGCCTTCGTGGAAAAGCCGGATAGCGCCACGGCGCGCGAATATCTCGCTTCGGGGCGCTATCTCTGGAACAGCGGCATCTTCGCCGTGCGCGCCTCGGTGTGGCTCGATGCGGTGGCGAGCTTCCGCAAGGACATCTTCGCCGCCTGCGAGCGCTCCTACCGCCAGGGAAAGCGCGATGGCGGCTTCCTGCGGGTCGACGCGCAGGTATTCACCGAATGCCCTTCCGATTCCATCGACTATGCGGTGATGGAGCGCATCACTGCCGAGCCGGGCACGATCCAGGCGGTGGTGGTGCAGCTCGATGCCGGCTGGTCCGACGTCGGTGCCTGGGATGCGCTCTGGGCGATCGAGGAAAAGGACGCGGCGGGCAACGCCATCGACGGCGACGTCCATCTTGCCGATACCCGCAACTCGCTGGTGCTCGCGCAGCACCGCATGGTCGCCTGCGTCGGCATGGAAGATGTCGTGGTGATCGAGACGGCGGACGCCGTGATGGTCGCGCACAAGGACCAGGCGCAGGCGGTCGGCAAGCTCGTCGCGCAGCTCAAGGCCGCCGGGCGCGAGGAGACCCTCGCGCATCGCAAGGTGCACCGTCCGTGGGGCAGCTACGACGGCATCGAGAAGGGCGAGCGCTTCCAGGTGAAGCGCATCGTCGTCGAGCCGGGCGCCGCGCT
>DASWER010000667.1:0-4977 GCA_036394655.1 Burkholderiales bacterium | reverse complement strand
GCGGCCTGCGATGCATAAAGCGCTTCGGTGCGTACCACCAGCTCCTGCTGATTCTCGGGGCTGTACAACTCGGCGAGATATTTTCCGCTCGCCTGGTCCAGCACGAACTCGACGCGAAATTGGGCCACCGGTGCTCCTCCTCGTCCGGCGATAATAGCGAGCACCATGCGCGCAGTCGAGATCAGCCGGCCCGGCGGGCCCGAAGTGCTGAAGGTCGCCGATTGGCCGAAGCCCGCGCTGAAGCCCAACGAAATCCTGGTGAAGGTCGCCGCGGCGGGCGTCAATCGGCCCGACGTGCTGCAGCGCGCCGGAAACTATCCGGTGCCGCCCGATGCATCGCCGCTGCCGGGCCTCGAGATCGCAGGCGAGGTGGTCGAGCTCGGCGCCGCGGTGAAGATGTGGCAACGCGGCGACAAGGTCTGTGCGCTCACCAACGGCGGCGGCTACGCCGAGTACTGCGCCGTTCCCGAGACGCAGGCGCTGCCGGTGCCCAAGAACCTTTCGATGGTCGAAGCAGCGTCGCTGCCCGAAACATGCTTCACCGTGTGGGGCAACGTCTACGATCGCGGCCGGTTCGCGCCGGGCGAGACGCTACTCGTGCAGGGCGGCAGCTCGGGCATCGGCGTCACCGCGATCCAAATGGCCGCGGCGACCGGCAATCGCGTGTTCGCGACCGCGGGTAGCGATGAGAAGGTGGCCGCATGCATGCGCCTGGGCGCCGAGAAGGCGTTCAACTACAAGACGCAGGATTGGGTCGCCGAGCTCCGCGCCGCGACCGGCGGCAAGGGCGTCAACGTGATCCTCGACATGGTCGGCGGCGACTACGTGCCGCGCGAGCTGAAGTGCCTCTCGGAGGAAGGGCGTCTGGTGTTCATCGCCTACCTGCGCGGGCCTAAGAGCGAGCTCGACATCGACGCGGTGATGCGTCGGCGCCTCACCATCACCGGCTCGACGCTGCGGCCGCGCAGCGCCGAGTTCAAGGGCTATCTCGCGCGCAACCTGCGCGAAAAGGTCTGGCCGCTGATCGAGGCAGGACGCATCAAGCCGCAGGTGTTCAAGACTTTCCCGCTGGGCGAGGCCGCCGAGGCGCACCGCCTGATGGAGTCGTCGCAGCACATCGGCAAGATCGTCCTTACCGTTTAGTCGCTTCTTTCTTCAGCCACTCGACGAAGCCGCCCACCTCGGGGCGCGCTGCGGCCGATTTGGAAACGATCGCGTAGTAGGCGCGCGCCGGGTCGGCGCTGCTGCTGAAGGGCGCCACGAGCTGCTTGTCCGCGAGCAGGTCCTTCACCAGCGGGCTGCGGCCGAGCGCGACGCCGTGACCGGCGACCGCGGCGGGAATGATCTGCTCGTAGCCTGAAAACGAAAGCGTGGCGGCGGGCCGCAGGTCCGGGATGCGCGCCACTTCCAGCCAGGTTTTCCAGTGCAGCCACGGATGGCGCGCCTCGGGGTCGTCATACTGCAGCAGGCAATGGTTTTTCAGGTCCGCGGGCTGGCGCAGCGGATTTTTCTTCAGCAGCCTTGGGCTGCACACCGGGAACACGCGCTCGCCGAATAGCCGCACGGCGTTCGGCCCCGCCAGCGACGCCGAGCCGTGGCGGATCGCGAGGTCCAGGCCGTCGCGCTCCAGGTCCTGCACGCGCGTATCGGCGGTGATGCGCACGTCCACGTCCGGATGTGTCCGGGTAAAGCCGGCGAGGCGCGGTATCAGCCAGAGCGCAGCGAACGAAGCCGTGGTGGTCACCGAAAGTGGCCGGCGCCCGCTACCCGCCTTGAGCCGGCTGGTGGCCGTGCGCATGGTGGTCATTACCTGCGCGGCGGCGGCATAGAACTGCTGGCCGGCGTCGGTCAGCGCGAGGGCGCGATGGCGGCGGTGAAACAGGGGGACGCCGAGCTGGTCTTCCAGCTCCTTGATCTGCCGGCTCACCGCGGACTGGGTGAGGAACAGCTCCTCGCCCGCCTTGGTGAACGACAGGTGCCGGGCGGCGGCCTCGAAGCCCTGCAGCAGGTCCAAGCTCGGTATCACATTCCGATTTCTCATGCGAGGGTTGAGAATTTACCGTTTGAGCGCGGGCTGCGCAGGATGCATTCTACGCATGCTAAATAAGGAGTGGACCATGAAACTAGAGCTCAAGAAGGGTGCCGTGAAGCTGGGACCGAACCAGACCCTGAAGGTGGTCGACGGCGCCGGCAGCACCGTCTCGGCCATCGAAGGCGCGGTCTGGATCACCGAAGAAAACCAGCCGAACGACATCGTGCTGGCCCCCGGCGATTCCTATCGCCTGCGTCAGCCCGGCGTCGCGCTGGTGAACTCGCTGGGCGGAGCCGCGGCCGTTTCTCTGACCTAAAGGAAAAGCCATGAGCCTCGAGGAATTCCGGCAACACCCCGACCTGCGGCAGCAGATCGTGCGCGCCGCGCATACCCAGCGCAACGGGGAGCTCTGGAGCCTGCTGGGACGACTGTACGCAGCCCTGACGGCTCACCCGATGCCCCTGCGCAAGTCGCGCTGGCTCGCGGTTCACCACGGCTCGTAACAGCGATGCCGCTGGTGCGAATCTCGCTGCGCAAGGGCAAACCGGTGGATTTTCGCCGCAAGCTCGGTGACGCGATCCACCGCGCCCTGGTCGAGACGATCGATGTGCCCGAGCTCGACCGCTTCCAGATCCTCACCGAGCACGAGCCGGGTGACCTGGTCTACGACCCGGGCTTCCTCGGCATTGCGCGCACCAACGACATCGTGATCGTGCAGATCACGATCAGCGTAGGGCGGACGCTCGCGCAGAAGCGCGCGCTCTTCCGCCGCATCGCAGAACACCTCGCCGCCTTGGGCGTACGCCGCGAGGACGCGTGGATCAACCTGGTCGAGGTGGCCAAGGAGAACTGGTCTTTCGCGCATGTCGAAAATGCGGGCGAGGCTTCTTATGCCTCCAAGGAGAAGGTCCCGGCATAAAATACGCGCTCCCCACCAGGAGCGCGCATGTTCAAGGAAGACCTTCTCAAGGGTAAGCGCATCCTCGTCACCGGCGGCGGCACCGGCCTCGGCAAAGAGATCGCCGCCAAGTACCTGGCGCTCGGTGCCGAGCTCTGGATCGCCGGCCGGCGCGGCGGCGTGCTAGAGGACACCGCGAAAGAATTGATGGCCAAGCACGGCGGCAGCGTGCGCAGCCATGCCGTGGACATCCGCGACGCCGCCGCGGTCGATGCGATGGTGCAGAAAATCTGGGACGAGGGCGGGCCGCTCACCGGCCTGGTCAACAACGCCGCCGGCAACTTCATCAGCCCGACCAAGGACCTCACGCCGAACGGCTTCAACGCTATCGCCAACATCGTGTTCCACGGCACGTTCTACGTGACGCACGCCGTGGGCAAGCGCTGGATCGCCGGCGGCCACAAAGGCAGCGTGCTCTCGATCCTGGTCACCTGGGTGCATACCGGCTCGCCCTATGTCGTGCCCTCGGCGATGTCCAAGGCCGGACTGCACGTGATGACCAAGTCGCTCGCGGTGGAATGGGGCCGCTTCGGCATCCGCCTGAATGCCATCGCACCCGGGCCGTTCCCCACCGAAGGCGCGACCAAGCGGCTGCGCCCCGGCGGCGGCTTCGACGATTCGTCGAAGATGAACCCGATGCGCCGCATCGGGAAAATGGAAGAGCTGCAGAACCTCGCCACCTTCCTCATGGCCGACGGCTGCGAGTGGCTCTCGGGCGAGACCATCGCCGTCGACGGCGCGGGCTACCTCGCCACGGGCTCGGGCGCCTACTTCACCGAGCTGGACAAGCTTTCTGACGCCGATTGGGAGCGCATGCGCGCCATGATCAAGGCGCAGAACGACAAAGACCGGGCCGGACGCACCAGCTGATGGCCACCATGATCCCGCGGCCGGCCGCGACGCTCGCGCTGCTGCGCGATACCGAATTTCCCAATGCGGCCGGCCCGCAGGTGCTGATGCTGCAGCGGACGCAAAGCGCGGCGTTCCTCGGCGGCGCCTATGTGTTCGCGGGCGGCTCGCTCGATGCGGCCGACGACGATGGTCGCATCGTGGCGCGCGTGCGGGGGCTTTCGCTGCCGACGCCGCCGGTCGCGTACTGGATCGCCGCGATCCGCGAGTGCTTCGAGGAAGCCGGCATCCTGCTCGCCTGCGATGCGCAGGGCCAGTTCGTCTCCGCAGCGCGCGCCGCCGAGCTTGCGCATTACCGCAGCCGGCCGTTCGTCGAGCTGCTGCAGGGCGAGGACCTCTACCTGCCGGCGAGCGAGCTCGCCTACTGCGGGCACTGGATCACGGCGCCGGGCCGGGCACGGCGCTTCGACACGCGCTTTTTCGTCGCGCGCGCCCCCGACGGCCAGGAAGGCTCGCACGATGCGGGCGAGATGGTGCACGCGCTCTGGATCACGCCGCGCGAGGCGCTCGAGCGCGGCGCGCGCGGCGAGATCGAGCTGGTGCACGCGACGCGCGAGACGCTCTCCGAGCTGAAGAACTTCGCCACCGCCGCCGAGGCGATACGCCATGTGCGCTCGCTGAATGAGATCGAGGAGAACCGGGCGTGTCGCGCCGTCGGCAGAGAAGGCGAGAAGATTTTCCGCCGCGCCGACCCGCAATACTTCGAGACCCACTGGAGCGACCCGCAAGAGACCGGCACCACCACCTACGACCTGGTCGCCGGCGAGGCGAAGAAGCTCGATCGCTGGGTGACGCGCCTGATTGCACCGAACCCCGGGATGATGACCGGGCCCGGCACCAACACCTATATCGTGGGTGAAAACGAGCATGCCGTGATCGACCCGGGGCCGGACATCGCCTCGCACATCGAGAAGCTCCTCGCCTTCGGCAACATCAAGTGGGTCCTGTGCACGCATACGCACATGGACCATTCGCCGGCCGCGGCAGCGATCAAGGCTGCCACCGGCGCGCAACTGCTCGGGCGCCCCGCGCCTGCCGGCCAGGGCCAGGATGCGAGCTTCAAGCCCGATTTCGTGCT
>DASWER010000666.1:0-2969 GCA_036394655.1 Burkholderiales bacterium | reverse complement strand
GGTGATATTGACGAACTCGGCGAACATCAGCGCGCCGATCAGGATCATGAACAGCATCGAAGTGGTGCGCGCGCTCTCGAGCAGCGCCTCGTAGAGCTCGCGCCAGCCGAGCGCGCGGCGCGCGAGCGCGAACACCATCGCGCCGAAGGCGCCGACGCCCGCGCCCTCGACCGCCGTGAAGACGCCGCCGTAGATGCCGCCCATCACCAGCGTGAAAAGCGCGATCACGCTGCTCACGCCCTTGTAGTGCAGCGACATCAGGAACACGACGAAGGCGCCGATCACCGCGGCGTTGTCGCTCGCGATCCATCCCAGGCGCACCGCAAGCCAGATGGCGACGCCGACGGCGAGGAACCATTGCAGCCCGGCGATCGTCGACCAGCGCTCGCGCCAGCTGGTGCGCTCGCCGGGCGGGCCGGCCTTCGGATCGCGCCAGGTCACGTACTGCACCGCCAGGCACAAGAGCAGCGTCGCCAGGATCCCGGGGAGCACGCCGGCCGCGAACAGCTTGCCAATGTTGGTCTCGGTCATGATCCCGTAGATCACCATGATGGTGGAGGGCGGGATCAGGATGCCGAGCGTGCCGCCGGCCGCGATCGAGCCGGTGGAAAGATAATCGGCGTAGCCGAAGCGCTTCATCGACGGATAGGCGACCTTGGCGAAGGTCGCCGCCGTGGCGATCGAGGAGCCGCAGATCGCGCCGAAGCCGGCGCAGCCGACGATGGTCGCCATGGCGAGGCCGCCGCGCAGGTGGCCGATGAACGCGTACGCCGTTTTGAACAGCTCCTGCGACATTCCCGCGCGGGTGACGAAGTTGCCCATCAGGATGAATAGCGGCACCACCGAGAGCGTGTAGTTGCGCCCGGTCTCATAGATCTTGGTCTGCGCCGTGGCGAACGCCGAGCCCCAGCTCCAGTCGCGCATGTAGGCATAGCCGACGATGCCGACGATGCCCATGGCGAGCGCGATCGGGATGCGCACGAACGCGAGCACCATCATGGCGAGCAGGCCGACCAGCGCTTCAGTCATCGCTCAGGTGGTCGCCTGGTTCGAGCGACGCGTGCCGGGCACGAATACCTTGAACACGTGCACCAGGGCTGTGAGAAAGATCATCGCGGCCATGAAATAGACGAACGGGCCGACCGGGATGCGGAGCACGTCGGTGGTGTCGCCGTAGCCGGCGATGCGGCCGGCCTTGATCAGCACCTGCCAGGTGAGAAAGAAGAACACGGCGGCGACCAGCGCGTGCACGACGCGGATCAGGATAGCCACGGCGGGCTGCGGCAGCATGCGGTCGATGAAATCCATCGTCACGTGCTCGTCGGCGTGCGAGACCAGCGGCAGTCCGGCGAAAATCAGCACCAGGAGCGTCAGCTCGGTGAGCTCGAAAGCGCCGCGGATCGGACGGCTGAAGAGATAGCGCGCCACCACGTCGACAAAAGTGAGCGCCATCAGGACCAGCAGCAGGACGGAGGAGGCGATGCCGAGCACGGCATCGACGCGCCTCTCCCAGGTTCGTTCGGGCTGCGACACCCGAGGAGTCTACTTTCTTTCGGCGCTGACCTTCTTGATCTCGGCGTGGAACTCGTCGAGCGCCTGCTTGGCGTTGACGCCCTTGGCGCTCGCCTTCTTGATCCAGTCGTCGATGATGGGCGCGGAACGCTGCTTCACCTCGGCAGCGAACCCGGCATCGGCGCGCATGATCTTGGCGTTCGCCTTCTTCAGGGCTTCGATCCCCTTCTGGTCGGCGGCGTCCCACGATTGCCCGTTGGAGCGCGCGGCGTACTCATAGGAGTGCTTCTCGATGATCGCCTGGTCCTGCTTGGAGAGCTTGTTCCACTTGTCCTCGTTCATGAAGAAGCCGAATGCCGAGCTGTACATGCCGCCCGGGAACACGGTCGCCTGTCCGATGACCGTATCGAGCTTGAACGAGGCGATCGATTCGAACGGAAAGAACACGCCGTCGGCGACGCCTGCATTCAGCAATTCGTAGGATTCGGGCGCCGGCTTGACGAACGCCGAGGCGCCGATGGCATTGGCCACCGCCTCGGCGATGCCGCCACCGGTGCGGATCTTGAGGCCCTTCACGTCGTTGATACCGGCGATGGGCTTTTTCGTGAACATCTGTCCGGGGCCGTGCGTCCACACCGCGAGCAGCTTCACGCCCTTGTACTCGCCGACCTTCTGGAAGTGCTTCCAATGGATGCGGGAGTAGGCCACCGAGTTGACTTCGGCGGTGTCCGCCGCGCCGGGCAGCTCGGCCATCAGCGGCAGGATGTGGCGCGCCGGCGTGTAGCTCGCCGTCACATACGAAAGATCGACCAGGCCATCGCGCACCGCATCGAATGTTCCGGGAGGCGCGGCCGGCGCTTTGGGCAGCGACTGGAACTTGACGCGCCCTCCGGTTGCTTTCTCGACGTCGGCGGCCCAGTTCGCCTGCCAGATGGTGAGATGGTGCGTCGGCGGCACCCAGCTCGAATAAGTGAGCGTGGTCTGGGCAAGAACGGGCGTGGCGAGCGCGGCGCAGACGAACGCCGGCGCAAGCGTGCGCGATAGCTGCATGGTGAATCCTCCTCTGCGCATAATCATAGATGCTTTGCACTGCAGCGTGCGCAAGTTCATTGTCTTTCCAATTTGGTTTGGATACGATCAGCGCAAGCTCGAAGACGCGAAGCGAAGCAGGGGGAGAGCAAAACGATGTCACATGTGGTCACCAAGTCCGATCTCGTCCAGGTCGCGGCAAAGGCGGGCAACCTCAGCAAGGCAGCGGCGGGCGAGGCGGTGAACGCGGTGTTCGACGCGATCGTCGCCAACGTGGCGAAAGGCAAGCGCGTCACCGTGGTTGGCTTCGGCACCTTCCTGCCGCGCAAGCGCAAGGCGCGCGCCGGCCGCAGCCCGGTGAACGGCAAAGAGATCAAGATCAACGCGAAAACCCTGCCCGCGTTCGCCGCCGGACAGGGCTTCAAAGA
>DASWER010000665.1:0-2889 GCA_036394655.1 Burkholderiales bacterium | reverse complement strand
CAAGCGCCTCATCGACCTCGGCTGCTACCGCGGCCATCGCCATCGGAAAGGCTTGCCCGTACGTGGCCAACGGACCCGTACTAACGCACGGACCCGCAAGGGGCCGCGCAAGGCCGCGATCAAGCTGAACACGCCGGCCGGAAAAATCGCTTAACCCTTTCAGGATAGAACCCGCTAAATGGCGACCAGAAGCGCACCGACCCGTCAGGAACTGCAGCAGACCGCCTCCGCGCGTGCGCGCAAGAAGGTCAAGAAGAACGTCGCCGAAGGGATCGCGCACGTTCACGCGTCCTTCAACAACACCATCATCACCATCACCGACCGCCAGGGCAACACGCTGTCGTGGGCCACTTCCGGCAACGCCGGCTTCAAGGGCTCGCGCAAGTCGACGCCGTTCGCCGCGCAGGTCGCGGCCGAGCGCTGCGGCCGTGCCGCGCAGGAATGCGGCGTGAAGAACATCGAAGTGCGCATCAAGGGTCCCGGCCCCGGCCGCGAGTCCGCGGTGCGCGCGCTCAACGCGATCGGCCTCAAGATCGGCAGCATCGCCGACGTGACGCCGATCCCCCATAACGGTTGCCGCCCCCCGAAGCGGCGCAGGGTATAGACATGGCGAGAAACCTAGACCAGTGCAGGCACTGCCGCCGCGAAGGCGAGAAGCTCTATCTCAAGGGCGAGAAGTGCTTTACCGACAAGTGCCCGGTCGAGCGGCGCGCGTATGCGCCCGGACAGCACGGCCAGAAGAGCGGCGCGCGCATGTCGGACTACGGCAAGCAGCTGCGCGAGAAGCAGAAGGTGCGCCACACCTACGGCATCCTCGAGCGCCAGTTCCGCAACATCTATTTCGACGCGACGCGCTCCAAGGGCGTCACCGGCGAGCGGCTGCTGCAGATCCTGGAATCGCGCCTCGACAACATCGCCTATCGCATGGGCTTCGGCGCCTCGCGCGGCGAAGCGCGCCAGGTGGTGCGCCATAACGCCATCCTGGTGAACGGCAAGCGCGTCAACATCCCGTCGTACCGGCTGCGTCCGGGCGACGTGGTGGAAGTCGCGCCGAAAGCAAAGGACCAGCTGCGCATCAAGGCCTCGGCCGAGGCAGCTGAGGGCCGCGGTTTTCCGGAATGGCTGGAAGTCGATTCCAAGGGCCTCAAGGGGACGTTCAAGGCCATGCCGGCGCGCGCTGATCTCTCTTCGACGATCAATGAGCATCTCGTAATCGAGCTGTACTCGAAGTAACCGCAGTTCAGTACACAGGACCACAAAAATGCCGCAATCCGGATTCTTGAAGCCGCGCATCGTCGACGTTCAGAACCTCTCGCCCAATCACGCCCGGGTGACGATGGAGCCGTTCGAGCGCGGCTATGGCCACACCCTCGGCAACGCGCTGCGCCGCGTGCTGCTCTCCTCGATGCCGGGCTACGCCCCCACCGAGGTGCAGATCGCCGGCGTGGTGCACGAGTACTCGACGCTCGACGGCGTGCGCGAGGATGTCGTCGACATCCTGCTCAACCTGAAGGGCGTGGTGTTCCGTCTGCACAATCGCGCCGAAGCGATCCTGTCGCTGAAGAAGAAGGGCGACGGCGCCGTGACCGCGGCGGACATCGAGCCGGCGCATGACGTCGAGATCGTGAATCCCGACCATGTCATCGCGCACATCGCCTCGGGCGGCAAGCTCGAGATGCAGATCAAGGTCGAGTCCGGCCGCGGCTACGTGCCGGGCAACATGCGCTACCTGCCCGAAGAGACCAAGGGCATCGGCCGCATCATCCTCGACGCCTCGTTCAGCCCGGTGCGCCGCGTGTCGTACGCAGTCGAGTCCGCGCGCGTCGAGCAGCGCACCGACCTCGACAAGCTGATCATGGACATCGAGACCAACGGCGCCATCGAGCCCGAGGAAGCGATCCGTTACGCCGCGCGCGTGCTGGTCGACCAGCTCTCGGTGTTCGCGCAGCTCGAAGGCACCGCCCTGCCCGCCGAGCAGCCGAAGTCGCCCGCGGTCGATCCGATCCTGCTGCGCCCGGTCGACGACCTCGAGCTCACCGTGCGCTCGGCCAACTGCCTCAAGGCCGAGAACATCTACTACATCGGCGATCTGATCCAGCGCACCGAGACCGAGCTCCTGAAGACGCCCAACCTCGGCCGCAAGTCGCTCAACGAGATCAAGGAAGTGCTCGCCTCGCGCGGGCTCACCCTCGGCATGAAGCTGGAAAACTGGCCGCCGGCTGGGCTAGAGCACAGGACGTAGAAAATGAGACACGGAAGCGGCCTCAGGAAGCTCAACCGCACCTCGGCTCACCGGCTGTCGATGCTGCGCAACATGACGGTGTCGCTTCTGCGGCATGAGGAAATCCGCACCACGCTGCCCAAGGCGAAGGAGCTGCGCCGCGTCGCCGAGCCGATGATCACGCTCGGCAAGAAGCCTTCGCTCGCCAACCGGCGCCTGGCCTTCGATCGCCTGCGCGACCGCGGCATCGTGGCGAAACTTTTCGACGACCTCGGCCCGCGCTACGCCAAGCGGAACGGCGGCTACCTGCGCATCCTGAAGATGGGATTCCGCAAGGGCGACAACGCGCCGCTCGCGCTGGTGATGCTGATGGACCGCCCCGACACCGAGGCGCCCGCCGCCGGCGACGACGAAGCCAAGGGCTCGAAGAAGAAGTCCAAGAAGCCCGCCGAGGCGGCCTCAGCTTCCTAGAGGCCTCCTGATCCATACCGTGGGCCACGGCGCGCGCAGCGCCGCGGCCTTCGTCTCGCTCCTGCTGGAAGCGCATATCGATCTCCTGGTCGACGTGCGCGCCTATCCCGCGTCGCGTCGGCACCCGCATTTCTCCCGTCACCCGCTTTCCGCCACTCTGGGCGCGGCGGGCATCGTCTATCAGTGGCAAGGCGCGG
>DASWER010000664.1:0-2629 GCA_036394655.1 Burkholderiales bacterium | reverse complement strand
TCCAGGTGACGAAGTCCGTCTGCCAGATGGTGTTCTGGTTGAGTACGTAGCGCACAAACACCATCTCGCACACCACCAGCACGCCGAGCGCGATCAGCGTCGCGGCCACCACGCCGCAGAGCTGCGACAGCCGCCTTACGACCCTGACATAGGCGTCCAGAAAGCTACTTGACGCTCAGCGCTTCGTCGATCAGCTTCTTGCCGTTCGGCACTTCTTTCGCGAATTCCGCGTACGAACTCTTCTCCGCCACCTTGAGCCAGGCGTCGTATTCTTGCGGCGTCAGCGTCACGACTTCGACGTTGTGGTCCTTGAACACCTTCACCATCTCGTCGTCCAGGCCCTTCGCTTTGTCGGCGAAGAACTGCTGCGACTTCTTGCCCGCCTGCAGCAGCACGTCCTGCTGTTTCTTGTTCAGCCGGGTGAAGCTCTTCTTCGACATCAATACCGGCTCGTACATGAACCACAGCGCGTTGTCGCCCGGCGCCGTGAGGCATTTCACCTGCTCGTAGATGCGGAACGAGACAAAGCTGCCGGAGCTGGTGTCGGTAGCATCGGCGACGCCGGTTTGCAGCGCGTTGTACACCTCATTCGACGGAATCGACACGATGGAGGCCCCCGCGGCCTGCCACATCGAGGCGAACGTCGGACCCGCCGAGCGCACTTTGAGCCCCTTGATGTCGTCGGGCTTGCGGATACAGCCCCGCTTGGAGGCAATCGCCCCGGCGAGCCAGGCGTCGGCAAGCACGACCACGCCCGCCTTGTCGATCTGCGCCCTAATGTCCTTCATGAATGCGGAGGCATTCACGCGCTGCGCGCGCTCGTGGCTGCGGACTAGTCCTGGCATCAGCGTCGCGCCGAACGCGCGCTGTTTGCCGCTCGCATAATCGAGCGGAAAGGACGAGATGTCGAGCTGGCCGTTGACGAGCGCGTTCCACTGCTCGTTCGGCTTGAAGAGTGACGCGCCCGGATAAACCTGGATTTCGAGCTCGACGTTGGCCGCCTTGGCGTCGCGCGCGATGATCTGCACCATCTCGTCGCGCACGTCGCCGCGCCCTCCCGGGAACTGGTGCGAAGCGCGCAGCGTGGTGGGCGCGCCGAAGGCGCTTGCGCTCAAAGCAGCGCCGAGTGCGCTGGCCATCAAGGCCTGCTTAATGCGGGTCATGGATCCTCCTCCAAGGAAAATTTTGCCGGCTATCCTAAGCTATATGACCCCGGTCGAGCGCAAGCGTGCGATGTCGTCCTCGTTCTTGCCGAGAAGGCCCCGCAGCACCTCTTCGGTGTGCTCGCCCAGCACCGGCGGGCCGCGGCGATACTCGATGGGCGTCTCCGAAAAGCGCATCGGGCTCGCGACCGAAGGCAGCGCTCCAGCTGCCGCATGCTCGAGCTCGAGGCGCACGCCGCGCGCTTTCACCTGCGGCTCCTCGAACACCTGCGCGACGTCGTTGATCGGCCCGTTGGGCACGCCGGCCGCCTCGAGAAGCTCGAGCCACTCGCGCTTGCTGCGCTTTCTGAATACCTCGCCTAGCAGGCGCGTGAGCTCCACGCGGTTCTCTACGCGCTTGCCGTTGGTGGAGAATCTGGGGTCGCGCGCGAGCTCGGGGCAGCCCGCGGCTTCGCAAAATTTCCGATAGAGGTTGTCGTTGCCGCAGGCGAGGATCACCTCGCCGTCGGCCGTGCGGAACGGCTGATAGGGCACGATGTTCGGGTGCAGGTTGCCGATGCGCTTGGGCGGCTTGCCCGTCGCGAAGTAGTTGGTGTTCTGGTAGGCAAGGAGCGCGATCTGCGAGTCGAGCAACGCGAGATCGAGGTGCTGGCCTTTGCCTGAGCGCTCGCGGTGCGCGAGCGCCGCGCAGATGGCGATCGAGGCGTACATGCCGGTGATGATGTCGGCGATCGGCACGCCGGCGCGCTGCGGCCCGCCGCCCGGCGCATCGTCGGGCTCGCCGGTCACGCTCATCATGCCGCCCATGCCCTGGATCATGAAGTCGTAGCCTGGGCGCTCGCGGTGGGGGCCGGTCTGCCCGAAACCGGTCACCGAGCAATAGACCAGTCGCGGGTTCAGCTTGTGCACATGGTCATAGCCCAGGCCATAACGCGCGAGGTCACCGTGCTTGTAGTTCTCGAGCAGGACATCGCACTTCGCCGCCAGCTCGCGCGCGATGGCCTGGCCTTCGGCCACGGCGATATTGAGCGTGAGCGATTTCTTGCCGCGATTGGCTGAGGTGAAATAGGCAGAATCCTTGGTGTCGCGTCCCTGCTGGTCCTTGATCCACGGCGGGCCGAAGGCGCGCGAGTCGTCGCCACTGCCCGGGCGCTCGATCTTGATCACCTCCGCGCCGAGGTCGGCCAGATTCTGGCTCGCCCAGGGGCCGGCGAGCACGCGCGACAGATCGAGAACTCGGATATGCGAAAGAGGGCCCGCCACGTCGCTTGCCTTACCGGTGAAAAGGCCGCAGTTTAACGCCGATGATTCGGCACATCGCGCTCTGGCGCCTCAAATCGGCGAACGAAGACAGCGTCGCCAAGATTCGCAGCGCGCTGCAAGCGCAGCTTGGACACATTCCGGGCTTGTTGCGCGTGGAGGTCGGCCGCAGCTTCAACACCGGTCGGCGCGCCGTCGATCTTGCG
>DASWER010000663.1:0-1869 GCA_036394655.1 Burkholderiales bacterium | reverse complement strand
CAACCCGGAGATCGGCACCGAACGGGAATTGAACCAGCTGATAGAAACCCTGCGCCAGCACGGCATGGGCCTGGTTCCGGACCTGGTGCCGAACCACATGGGCGTGCTGCACGCCGACAACGCGTGGTGGCTCGACGTGCTGGAGAAGGGCCGTGCCTCGCCGTACGCGCGCTTCTTCGACATCGACTGGAGCCGCGGCAAGCTGCTGTTACCCGTTTTGGGAAAGCACTACGGCAAAGCGCTGGAGGCGGGCGAGCTGAAGCTCGAGAACAAGGGCGGCCGCTGGAGCGTGCGCTATTTCGACCACCGCTTTCCGCTCAGCGCGAAGACCACGCGCAACCTGAAGCCCATCGAAGATCCAATGGCGCTCCATCGGCTGCTCGAGCGCCAGCACTATCGGCTCGCGTACTGGCGAGTGGCATCGGATGAGATCAACTATCGGCGCTTCTTTGAGATCACGGACCTTGCGGGCATCCGCGTCGAGGACCGCACCGTGTTCGAGGCGACGCACGGCCTGATGTCCCGTCTCGCGCGGCGCGGCGGCATCGACGGGCTGCGCATCGATCATCCGGATGGGCTCGCCGATCCGAAGGAGTACCTCGAGCGGCTGAACCAGACCTTCGTGCGGCCCTGGATCGTGGTCGAGAAGATCCTGGCCGACTACGAGGCGCTGCGGCAGGACTGGCCGATCCACGGCACTACCGGCTATCGCTTCGTCAACGTGTTGAGCGGCGTGTTCATCGACAAGAGCGCCGAGGCGCGCTTCGACCGCGTCTACCAGCGCTTCACCGGCGAGCGCGCCTCGTTCGAGGAGATTTCCATCGCCGGCCGGCGGCTGATCATGGACACCACGCTCGCCGCCGAGCTGTTCATGCTGTCGAACTGGCTGGCGCGCATCGCCGCCGGCAACCGCTTCACGCGCGACTTCACCGCGAGCGGCTTGCGCAAGGCGCTCGCCGAGATCGCGGCGCGCTTCCCGGTATATCGCAGCTACGTCAGTGCACGCGGCGTCGACGAGTCGGACCGCAAGTGGATCGACTGGGCGGTGCGCGCGGCGAAGCGCGGCAGCCAGGTGGCCGATCCGAGCGTGTTCGATTTCGTGCACGGCGTCCTTACTCTCGACGCCGCGCCGCCGAAAGGCCGGCGCCGCCACGAGATGCTGCGCTTCGCGATGCGCTTCCAGCAGTTCACCGCGCCGGTGGTGGCGAAGGGCGTCGAGGACACCGCGTTCTACCGCTACAACCGCTTCATCGCGCTGAACGAGGTGGGCGGGCATCCGTCGCACTTCGGCTTTTCGCTGAAGGCCTTCCATGCCGCGAGCGATGACCGCGCGAAGCACTGGCCCACCACCATGCTCGGCAGCTCGACGCACGACACCAAGCGCTCGGAAGATGTCCGCGCGCGGCTCGCGGTGCTGTCCGAGCTGTCCTCGAGCTGGCGGCTGTGGCTGCGGCGCTGGAGCCTGATCAACCGCAGCCATCGCAGCGAGCTGCACGGCGAAAGCGCGCCGACGCGCGCCGACGAATACCACTTCTATCAGGCGCTGATCGGCGTCTGGCCGGCCCAGCCCGAGCGGCTGAAGGCCTACATGCTGAAATCCGCGCGCGAAGCCAAGCTGCGCACGAGCTGGATCAATCCCGACGCCGACTACGAAGCCGCGCTCGGGCGCTTCGTCACCGAGTCGATGGCGAGCTCACTGTTCGTCAAGGAACTGGAGGAAAGCATTCCGCGCCTGGCGCATCTCGGCCTGCTGGTCTCGCTCTCCCAGGCGCTCGTCAAGGTCGCCTCGCCCGGCGTGCCGGACTACTACCAGGGCACCGAGCTGTGGGACTTCAGCCTGGTCGATCCGGACAACCGCCGCCCGGTCGA
>DASWER010000662.1:0-16696 GCA_036394655.1 Burkholderiales bacterium | reverse complement strand
AGGCAGATGAGCTGGCCGGAGTTTTCCCCGCCGAGCTCCCAGCCCTTCTCACGCATCAGCGCCAGCACGTAGCAATCGCCGACGCGCGCGCGGCCGTTTCGGCCGCTGGTGAGACATTGACGTCAACCGTGGCTCGCTATTTCGCGGGTTTCCTGACCACGATGGTGATGAACAGCTCGCTGACCTCTTCGCGCGTACGTCCCTCCCGCACCGATGGGGTAATTTGTGCCCAGTCTGCATCGCTCAGGGTTCTGTTCGGATATAAAACGCGAGCCTGCTCCTTGATGAAGGGGTGTCGTAGCTCGGTCGAATATTCAAGGATCTCGAAGCCCGCCTTCTCGAAGGCCCGCTTGAAATCGATCGGCCTCCAGGGATTCACATAGTCATGTGCAGGATATTTGGCACCGGGGCCGACGAACTGCGCCCGCCACGCGGCTTGGTCCAACTTCAGATATTCGTACGGTCTGGTGAAATCGCGATGATCGGCCAGGGACGCAACGTGCGCCGAAATGCCCCCGGGCCTGAGCACGCGCTTCCACTCCAGAATGGACTTCGCGGGCTCGTCGATATGCTCGATGGTCGCCATCGAGAACACGTAATCCACGCTGTCGTCCGGCAGGCCGGTGTCGTATGACTGGCGTTTCAGGAAGGTGATCCGCTCCGGATTGAAGACCACCTTTCCGCTTTCCTCCTTCAAGATAATTTCGCTCGGGTCCCGGGCCAGGTAATCCGGGTCGATGTACGCCAGACCGAACGCCACCCGGTAGGGCAGGGCATCCCTCAGCCGCGGGTTCTCGTAGATATCCACGCCGTAGTAGCGCTTCGCCCCGGCGCTCACGTAGAGCGCGCCGGTGATCATGCCGCTGCCCGGACCGATCTCCACGATGGTGAGATCCTTGAGCGAGGCATAGCGTGCGACGGCATATTGTTTGAACATGCCCGCGACCCAGAGGAAATAGAAGGGCGTGCGGTACTCGACCTCACGATCGTGGAGCCGCCACCGATCGAGGATCTGGAGCTGGGCGTTCAGCGTGGGGATGAAGGCCTTATCCGCTTCCAGCTGAACCATTGCTCCCCACGGCCGTGCCGCGGCCGCCTCGCCAGGTTTCGGCTCCGAGACTGATCGGCCGAGTTGGAAAGCGGCCAAGGCCGCGACGATCGCCACCCCCACGATCAAGGCTAGGGTTCTAGTCGTCGTCATGTGGGCGAAACGAAGGAGATTCTACCGACGATCACGAGCTCGTATCAGGCCCGGGCGGCGGTCCTCACAGCGGCGGCGATGGACTGCGCTGCCGATTCGATCGCATCGCGCGGCTCGCCCTCGACCATCACGCGCAGCACGGGCTCGGTGCCCGACGGGCGCAGCAGGACGCGTCCCTTGCCGTTCAGCGAGCGCTCGGCGTCGGTCTGCGCCTGCTTGATGCCGTCGTGCTTCTCCCACTTGAAGCCGCGCGGCACTTTCACGTTGAGCAGCACCTGGGGATACATCACGAGGCTCGCGGTCAGCTCGGCGAGCGAGCGCTCCGATTCGCGAACCGCGTGCAGCACCTGCAGCGCCGAGACGATGCCGTCGCCGGTGGTGTGCTTGTCGAGGCAGATGAGGTGGCCGGAGTTCTCGCCGCCGAGCTCCCAGCCCTGCTCGCGCATCAGTTCCAGCACGTAGCGGTCGCCGACGCGCGCGCGGCCGAAGCCGACGCCGAGGCGTGCCATCGCCTTCTCGAACGCGAGGTTGGTCATCAGCGTGCCGGCGACGCCTTTCAGCGCGCGCTTGCTGGCGCGCTGTCCAGCAATGACGAACAGCAGCTCGTCGCCGTCGTAGGCCCGGCCCTGCGCGTCGACGATGGTGACGCGGTCGCCGTCGCCGTCGAGGGCGACGCCGAGATCGGCCTTCTGCGCCGCCACCTCGTGCTTCAGCGCCCCGGGCGAGGTGGCGCCGACCTTGTCGTTGATGTTGAAGCCATCGGGCTTGACGCCGATCGCGACCACTTCGGCGCCGAGCTCGTGGAACACGTTCGGCGCGATGTTGTAGGCGGCGCCGTGCGCGCAGTCGACGACGAGTTTGAGGCCTTTGAGGTCGAGCTCGTTCGGGAAGGTCGATTTGCAGAACTCGATGTAGCGCCCGCCGGCATCCTCGCGGCGGCGTACCTTGCCGAGCTGCGACGACTGGTTGCAGCCCATCGGCTGCTCCATCTGCGCCTCGATCGCCGCCTCGGTCTCGTCGGGCAGCTTGAAGCCGTCGCTGGAGAAGAACTTGATGCCGTTGTCGGCGTAGGGATTGTGCGAGGCGCTGATCACGACGCCGGCCGAGAGCCGCAGCGCGCGCGTGAGGTACGCGACCGCCGGCGTGGTGACCGGCCCGCACATGTGCACGTCGACGCCGGCGGCGGAGAAGCCGGCTTCGAGCGCCGACTCGATCATGTAGCCCGAGATGCGCGTGTCCTTGCCGATCACGACCGCTGGATCCTGGCCCTGCCCCGACAGCACTTTGCCCGCCGCGTAGCCCAGGCGCATGACGAAATCCGGCGTCATCGGGGCCTCGCCCACCGTGCCGCGTACGCCGTCGGTGCCGAAATATTTGCGCGTCATGCCGTCCTCATTTGCAACCTGAGCGCCTCCCACACCGCAACGACGTCCCGTGTCTCCTTGACATCGTGCACGCGAAGTATAGTCGCGCCGCTTTGCAGGGCCAGCAGCGCCATGGCCAGGCTGCCCGGCAGCCGCTCGCCTGCGGCACGCCCGGTAACCTTGCCGATGGTCGATTTGCGGGACAGCCCGGCCAGCAGCGGTGCACCGATATCCCGGAACTCCGCCAGGCGCAGCAGCAGCGTGAGATTGTGCGCAGCCGTCTTGCCGAAGCCGAAGCCCGGGTCGACCACCAGGCGCTCGCGCTGGATGCCCGCCGCCTCGCATGCCCGGAGTCTGTGCCGCAGGAATTGCTTCACTTCGGCCACGACGTCATCGTAGTGCGGCTCCTGTTGCATGGTCGCCGGCTCGCCCTTCATGTGCATGAGACAGACGGCGCATCGGCTGGAGCGCACGGCTTCAAGGGCACCCGGCGCCTGGAGCGCCTGCACGTCGTTGATCATCGAGGCCCCGGCCTCGAGTGCCGCGCGCATCACGCCCGGGCGGCGGGTATCGACCGAGACGCAAAGATCGTGGATTTTTTCCAGCACCGGCAGCACGCGCTGGAGCTCTTCGGCTTCGGACACGGACGCAGCGCCAGGGCGCGTCGACTCGCCGCCGATGTCGATGATGTCGGCGCCGTCCGCGGCCAGCTTGCGGGCGTGCTCGACGGCGGCGTGCGGCTCGAGAAACAGGCCGCCGTCGGAAAAAGAATCGGGCGTGATGTTCACCACGCCCATGACCAGGGGTTTCGCTAGCGGTAGCTCGAACCTACCGCACTGGAGAAAATCAGGCGGCAGGCGTGGGCGCGGTCGCGCCTTCTGCACCGCCGTCGCTCGCCGGCGGCTTGGCCTGCTGCGAGCTCGAAGGCTTGGGCGGCCGCGGCGGCTTGCCGGCCATGATGTCGCCGATCTGGTCGGCGTCGATGGTCTCGAACTCGAGCAGCGCCTTGGTCATCGCCTCGACCTTGTCGCGATTGTCCTCGAGCAGCTTGCGCGCCAGGCGGTACTGCATGTCGATGATGCGGCGGATCTCGCCGTCGACCTTCTGCATGGTCGCTTCCGACACGCTCTTGTGCGTGGTGACCGAGCGGCCGAGGAACACCTCGCCCTCGTTCTCGCCGTACACCATCGGCCCGAGCTCGTCGGACATGCCCCATTGCGTCACCATGCGGCGCGCGATCTCGGTGGCGCGCTCGAAGTCGTTGGCCGCGCCGGTGGTCATCTGCTTCATGAACAGCTCTTCGGAGATGCGCCCGCCGAACAGCACCGCGATCATGTTGAGCAGGCGGTCGCGGTCCTGGCTGTAGCGGTCCTCGGTCGGCAGCTGCATCGTCACGCCGAGCGCGCGGCCGCGCGGAATGATGGTGACCTTGTGCACCGGATCGGTCTTCGGCAGCAGGCGCGCGACGATCGCGTGGCCGGACTCGTGGTAGGCGGTGTTCCTGCGCTCTTCCTCGGGCATGACCATCGAGCGGCGCTCGGCGCCCATGATGATCTTGTCCTTGGCGCGCTCGAAGTCATCCATCTCGACCAGGCGCTTGCTGCCGCGCGCGGCGAACAGGGCCGCCTCGTTCACCAGGTTGGCCAAGTCGGCGCCGGAGAAGCCCGGCGTGCCGCGCGCAATGATGTCGGCCTTGACGTCCGGCGCGAGCGGCACCTTGCGCATATGGACTTTGAGAATTTCCTCGCGGCCGCGGATATCCGGCAGCGGCACCACCACCTGGCGGTCGAAGCGGCCCGGGCGCAGCAGCGCCGGGTCGAGCACATCGGGCCGGTTGGTCGCGGCGATCACGATCACGCCCATGGTGGCTTCGAAGCCATCCATTTCGACGAGCAATTGATTGAGCGTCTGCTCGCGCTCATCGTTGCCGCCGCCGAGGCCCGCACCGCGCTGGCGGCCGACCGCGTCGATCTCGTCGATGAAGACGATGCACGGCGCATGCTTTTTGGCTTGCTCAAACATATCCCGGACGCGCGCCGCGCCGACGCCCACGAACATCTCGACGAAGTCCGAGCCCGAGATCGAGAAGAACGGCACCTTGGCCTCGCCGGCGATCGCACGTGCAAGCAGCGTCTTGCCGGTGCCGGGGTTGCCGACCATCAGCACGCCGCGCGGGATGCGGCCGCCGAGCTTCTGGAACTTGGAGGGGTCGCGCAGGAAGTCGACCAGCTCCGCCACTTCCTCCTTGGCCTCTTCGCAGCCGGCCACATCGGCGAACGTCACGGTGTTGGTGGATTCATCCAGCATCCGCGCGCGCGACTTGCCGAACGAGAACGCGCCGCCGCGGCCGCCGCCCTGCATCTGGCGCATGAAGAAGATCCACACGCCGATGAGCAGCAGCATCGGGAACCACGAGACGAAGATGTTCATGAGGAGCGACGGCTCCTCTTCCGGCTTGGCCTCGACCTTGACGCCGTACTTGAGAAGATCGGAAACCAGCCAGATGTCGCCCGGCGAGTAGCTGGTGACGCGCTTGCCGTCGGCGGTGGTCGCCTTGAGCTGGCGGCCTTCGATGGTGACCTTGGCGATGCGCCCGGCCTTCACCTCGTCCAGGAACTGCGAATACTCCATCGGCGCCTGCGCCGCCTGGCGGGTATTGAACTGGTTGAACACGGTCATCAGCACGAGCCCGATTACGAGCCAGATGACCAGGTTCTTAAGCATGTTGTTCAAAGACTTACTCCTGTTTTCTGAGACCGCTGCAGAGGGTCCATCTTACGCGTGTTTGGTCCGAAATGCGCTCGCTACGACATAGGTTTCCCGTGACTCGCCGCGCGAGGCTTCGGGCTTGCGCACTGCCACTTTGACGAACTCATGTTTCAAACGTTGCAGAACTTCGTTGAACGCTTCGCCCTGGAAGGCTTTCACCACGAATATGCCGTTCGGTTTCAGCGCTTTCTGGCAGAGCTCGAGCGCGGCGTAGGTCAATTCGGCGGCGCGCGCCTGGTCGACGTTTGCTATACCCGACAGATTGGGCAGGACGTCGGAAAGAATGACGTCGGCTCTGCGGCCTTCGAGAGCTTCGAGGAGCTTTGCGTCGCGAAAGTCGCCTTTGAGCACGGTCACCCCAGAGATGGGGGCAATCTCGAGCAGATCAACAGCAATCACCTTGCCGCCGGGCCGGGTCTTCTCGGCGGCGATCTGCGACCAGCTGCCCGGTGCCGCGCCCAGGTCGAGGACCGTGGCGCCGGGGCGGAAGAGCTTTTCGCGTTGATCCATCTCGAGCAGCTTATAGGCGGCGCGCGAGCGATAGCCCTGCCCGCGCGCCTTGCGAACGTAGGGATCGGTCACGTGCCGGCGCAGCCACTCCTTGCTCGATTTCGCCACGCCGCTACGTTACACGCTACGCCCGATTTCTCGCTGCAAGCGTGCTGATCAGGCCGTCGATGCCGTGGTTGCGCACCTCCTCGGTGAATGTCGTTCGATAGGTCGCCACGAGGCTGATGCCGGCCACCCTGATGTCGAATACCTTCCACCCTGATTCGCCCTTCGCCAGGTCATACTCGACCATGATCGACTCGGCGCCGGGCTGCCGGATGCGCGTGCGCACAGTGACCTCGGCATCCTGGGGCTTGGCGCGCAGCGGCATGACCTCGATTGCCTGGTCGCGGTAGCTCCCGAGCGCGCCGGAATAGGTGCGCACCAAGAGGCGCGTGAATTCGCGCACCAGCTCGTCCTGTTGCTGCGGCGTCGCGCGCCGCCAGTTCGCGCCGACCGCGATCTGCGTCGCACGGCGGGCATCGAAATGCGGCAGCAGCTTCGCTTCCACCAGAGCGCGCAGCTTCGCCGGCTCGCCGGTGCGGATGTCCTTATCCTGCGTCACCTCCGCAGAGACACGCTTGAGAAGCGCGTCGGGAGCTTCCTCGAGCGCCAGGGCCGGCGCCGCGAGCAGCGCGCCGCTCAGTGCGCCTATCAGCGCGAGCGATGCCGATAGAGCCATAGCAATGCCGCGATGAGTGTGCCGCCCGGAAGCAGGAGCTCCAGCAGCAGATAAGGGCTGGCTTCGCGGGCGGCGTGGATGAGCCGATTCATGCCCTCATCGTGGGCGGCTCACCCTGCGGCGCCGTGTCCGTTCGGCGCCGCCGCGTTACGGCTGTAACTCAGTCCGCCTTGATGTTGGCCTGCTTGACCACCCCGCTCCAGCGCTCGATGTCGGACTTGATTACGGCGCGGAACTTCTCCGGGCTGCCGCCGGCCGGCGCCACGCCGTCGGTCGCGAGAAGGTCGGCGACGTCCTTGGACTTGAGCGCGTCGTTGGCCGCCTGGTTGATGCGCTCCACGACGGCGACCGGCAGTCCCTTGGGACCGACCAAGCCATGCCACAGCACGACCTGATAGCCCGGCACGCCCGCTTCGGCGACCGTCGGCAGCTCGGGCGCAGCGCCGATGCGCTGCGGCGTCGTCACTGCAAGGCCGCGCAAGCGCCCCGACTTGATGAACTGCAGGCTGGTCGCGACGCTGCCGAAGATGAGCTGCGTGTTGCCGGCAATGGTGTCGTTGAGTGCCGGCCCGGTGCCCTTGTAAGGCACGTGGACCATCTTGATCTTCGCCATCTCGAGGAACAGCTCGCTCGCAAGATGCGTGATGCTGCCCGAGCCGGCCGAGGCATAGGAGAGCTTGTCGGGCTCCTTGCGCGCATAGTCGATCAGCTCCTTTAGCGTCTTCGCCGGCACCGAAGGATGCACCGCCACCACGAACGGTCCCTGCGAGAGCTGCACGATCGGCGAGATGTCGTTCACCGGGTCGAATGAGAGCTTGTAGATGCTCGGGTTGACGGTGTAGCTGCCGGCAATGAGGAGCAGCGTGTAGCCGTCCGGCGCCGACTTCACGGCAAACTCGGCGCCCAGGTTGCCGCCCGCGCCGGGCTTGTTCTCCACGATCACCTGCTGCCCGAGCCGCTCGGTGAGCTTCTGCGCGACCAGCCGGGCGATGAAATCGGTGCCGCCGCCGGGCGCGAACGGCGCAATGATGCGCACCGGCTTCGCCGGATAGGTCTGCGAAAAACTCGTGCCCGCCGCGAACGCGGCGAGCACGAGGACTGCACCAGAGAGCAGTGTTTTCACTCTAGAACCGTGTACGGATGCCGATCCCGAACTCGTTCTGGTCCGGCTTGCCGAAGGAGCGCGGATCGGCCCAGCCGTCCTTGGTCTTCATGCGATCGGCCACGAGGTAGACCTCGGTGCTGCGGTCGAAGTGATAGAAGACCGAGGCGTAGATCGTGCCCTTGGTCCCCGTCTGGACGGCGGTGATCCCCGTGGTGTCGGCATAGGGGTTGCGCATCACGACCACGCCGCCGCTGGCCTGCGCGCCTGCGTTGTTCGCCTTGAAATGCGCATAGCCGAGCTCGTAGTCGAGCTTGCCGGGGGGCGCGAGCCTCGCCGACAGCGTCCAGGCGTTGTCGCTGCGGTTGCCGAACGCCGCGGGCTGCTCCGCCGTGTAGTGGAAGATGCCGCCGAATACGCGCACCATCGGGCCGATTCCCGCATTGCCGCCAAGGGCGTAGGACTTGTGCTTGAACTGGGTCGCGGTGACCGCGGTGCTGCTCTTGTCGGACTGGTTGTAGAAGCCGGAGACGTTGAACACGCCGCCGTTCCAGGCGAGTCCCGCCGAGTTCGAAGTGTTGCGGTTGTTCTCCCCGGCGACCGGATCGTTGCCGGCGCCTGGGCTCTGGAACTGGTGGCCCACGCCGGCCATGAACGGGCCGATTTGCTTCTTGTAGACCACGCCGCGGTCCCAGCGCGTACCGCTCGGGCTCGCCGCGTAGTTGATGAGCTGCTTGAAGTTGTTGGTGTTGGTCCAGCCGCGCTCTTCATACGTCACCTGGCCGTCGGACGTGTAGGGGTCGCCCCAGTTGCCCGCGAAGTCGCGCGCGAGCGTGTTCTGGCGGCCCATCGTCAGCTTGCCCAGGGCATCGCCGTAGAAGCCGACCCACGCATCGCGGTTGAAGATCGTTCCCGGCGTGTCCATGTTGCCGGTGGCGACGACGTATTCGCCTTCGAGCTTGAAAATGACCGAGGGCGCGCCGTCGGGCAGGTTGCGCGAGCCCATGATTCCCCAGCGCGCGCCGCTGAACCAGGGCGTGTCGAAGTTGCTCAGTCGGTCGCCCGCGGCGTCGGCGTTGTTCCGCGAGACGAACGTGAAGTCGAGCAGCCCGTAGAGCGACAGATCGAGTCCCGGCCGGTGCATTGCGATGCCGTCACGCCGCGCAGAGACCTCGCGCAGCACGTCGCGTTCCCCTTGTGTTTGCGCATAAGCGCCGTTTGCGGCGAGCGCCGCGACCGCGAGCACGATGGCTCGACGCGGTAAGCGATTCATGGTCTTCCCCTCTGAAATTAAGCGCCCCCAGTGGACGCGCGGTGCAAGATAGAAAGCCGAAGCTTTCGGAGCGCTTTCAGCGCGCGCGGGCGTTGCCGGCGCGCCACGCGCGCGCCGTTACCGCAGTGCAATGACAGCGGGCGGCAAGCTTGTTGTGGCTAGAATCAACACGGGGCCGGCGTCGGTTTCACGCCGGTGAGGAGGTCAATGAGGACTTTTCTGAGCGCGGTTGCGCTCGCCGTCGTCGTCGCCACGCCCGCGTTCGCGCAGGGGCGGATCGTTGTCACGATCGGCGGCAGCGACAAGGTGGTCTACCTGCCGGCGAAACTCGCCGAGCGGCTCGGCTATTTCCAGGCGCAGGGCGTCGAGGTCGAGCTGCGCAGCGAGGCCGCGGGCGTCGAGGCGCGCGACGCGCTGCTGTCAGGCGCGGTACAGGGCGTGGTCGGCTTCTACGATCACACCATCGCGCTGCAGGCGAAGGGCAAGCTGGTGCAATCGGTGGTGCAATTCACCGTCGCGCCGGGCGAGGCGCTGCTGGTGTCGGCGCGCAGCGCCGCGACCATGCGCTCCCCCGCCGACCTGCGAGGGCGCATCGTCGGGGTCACCGGTCTTGGCTCGTCGACCAGCTTCCTCACGCACTATCTCGCGCTGACCCATGGCGTGAAACCGAACGAGGTCAACCTGGTTCCGGCGGGCGCGGGCAACCGGTTCATCGCCGCGATGCGCGAAGGCACGATCGACGCCGGCATGACGACCGAGCCGACGATTTCGCGGCTGCTGAAAAGCGGCGAGGCGCAGCTCCTGGTCGACCTGCGCACTCCCGAGGCGACGACCAGGGCGCTGGGCGGGCTGTACCCGTCGGCCTGCCTCTACCTCAACAGCACCTGGGCCGAGCGCAACCGTCCCCAGGTGCAGCGCATGGTCAACGCGCTGGTGAACGCGCTGGTCTACATCCATTCGCACAGCGGCGAGGAGATCGCGGCGGCGATGCCGGCGGAGTACTACGCCGGCGACCGCGCGCTCTACGTGAAAGCAATCAATGCGGCCAAGCCGATGTTCACGCTCGACGGTCGCATGCCGCAGTCGGGCCCGGCCACGGTGCTGAAGGTGATGAGCGCGATCGATCGCAACGTGCAGTACAAGAATATCGATCTCGCGAAGACCTTCACCGGCGAGTTCGTGGCTGCCGCGCGCGTCGAGCCGCGGCCCATGGCCGCAGCGGCCGGGCGCTAGGCGAACACCACCGACACCACCAGTCCTGTGCCGCGCGGCGGGTCGGACAGTTGAACGCTCGCCCGGCTGGCGGCGGCGATCTCCCGCACGATCGGCAGGCCGAGCCCCGAGCCGCCGGGACCGTCGTCATGCAGGCGGTAGAAGCGCTCGAACACGCGCTCGCGCTGCTCCGCGGGAATCCCCGGGCCGTTGTCCTCGATGCGCAGCGTTACGCGCTGATCACCGCCGTCGATCGCGGCGGTCACCACGCCGCCGCGCGGCGCATAGCGGATGCCGTTGTCCACCAGGTTGGCGACCAGCTCGTGCAGCATTGAAGGCGCGCCGCGCACCAGCGCGCCGCCTCGCTGCTCGAAGCCCAGATCGATCTCCTTGGCTTGCGCGCTCGCGGCGTGCTCCTCGAGCACCCGCTTGACCACTTCGGCAAGGTCGACCTCGGTCTGGCGATCCTCGGCGTGCGCCGCGGCTTCGGCCATGAACAGCGTGAGGAGCTGGTTGACCAGGCGAATACCGTCGCGCACACCGTCGCGGATCGCCTGCAGCGCGTCCTGGCGCACCGCGGCGTCCTCGCTGCGCAGCGCGAAGCTCACCTGCGTGTTGAGCACGCTGAGAGCGGTGCGCAGCTGGTGGGAGGCATAGGCGACGAAGCGGCCGTGCGCCGCCATGTGCTCGTCCAGGCGGCGCACGTACTCGTTCACCGCCGTGACCAGCGGCGCGAGCTCCTGCGGCACCGGGCCGGGATCGAGCGGCTCGAGGGCGCCGGGGCGCCGCTCGAGCACCGCGTCGCGCAGGCGAATCAGCGGCCGCAGCCCGAAGCGCAGGCCGAGCCACATCAGAACGATCGCGAGGGCGAGCATGATCAACTGGTGGACGATCGCCTGCTCCCAGATCTGGCTCGCGAGCTCGCGATGCGAGCGCAGCGTCTGCGCCACCTCGATCAGCACCACCTGCGGCTCGGGCGCGCCGATCAGCGGATGCGCGAACGCGGCGACGCGCACCGGCTCGCCGCGCATCGTCGCATCGAAGTGCGTGAATTCCTCGCTCGACAGGGACTGCGCCGGCGACGCCAGCTCGGGGTAGCCGAGCAGCAGCGCGCCGCGCGGCGAGACCACGCGATAGTAGACGCGGTCGCGGCTCGCCGATTCGAACAGCTCGAGCGCCGCCGGCGGCACTTCCACGTGCAGCTCACCCGCGCGGTAATAGGTCTGCTCGGCAATGATGCGCACCGCGCCGAGCAGCATGCGGTCCTGCACCGCCGTTGCGGTGGCGGACGCATCGCGAAAGCTCAGCCAGGTATTGACCGCCACCAGAAAGCCCAAAGGCACCAGCAGCCACGCCAAGAGCTGCAGCCGCAGGCTGCTAAGCATGGCGCGGCTTCAGCAGATAGCCGAGCCCGCGCAGGGTGAAGATCGCCGCATCGCAGGGCTCGAGCTTCTTGCGCAGGCGCGACACGTAGATCTCGATCGCGTCGGCATCGGTGCTGTCGTTCATCGCGAACAGGCCGTCGGCGATCGCCTGCTTGCTGACCGTCTTGCCCTGCTTGACCATCAGCGCTTCGAGCACCGCGTGCTCGCGCGGCGGCAGCGGCAGCGGCCGCTCCGCGATCGAGAACTGGCGCGTGTTGCTGTCGTAGCGCAGCGAGCCGCATTCGAGCAGCGGGTTGCGGTTCTGCGTGGCGCGGCGCAGGATGGCACGGATGCGGGCGTCGAGCTCGCCGACGTCGAACGGCTTGGGCATGTAGTCGTCGGCGCCGCCGTTCAATCCCTGGATGCGCCCTTCGAGCGTATTGGTCGCCGTGAGAATCAGCACCGGGACATTGCTGCCGCGCCCGCGCAGGCGTTTCAGCACCTCGTGGCCGCCGAGCTTCGGCAGCGACAGATCCAGGATCACCAGGTCGTAGGCCTGGGTGTGCAGCAGGTGGTCGGCGTCCGCGCCGTTGAGGGCGCAGTCCACCGAGAAGCGGTTGTGGCGCAGGCTGCGCGCGAGCCACTCGGAAAGCGACGCATTGTCCTCGACGAGCAGCAGGCGCATGGGGGAAGCGAGCTTACCTCACTCCTCGGCGCCCGGCGTGCTCAGTGACGCGTCGGCGGCGGCGTTGCCGTATTGAGGTCTGCCTGCCCCCTCTGTCGGGAGAGCAGCGTCGCCTCTCGCGCCGTGGGAATGCGCAGATGCGGCCTGAGCGGATGGCGCAGCGAGCGGCGCGCCAGCAGCGTGCGCAGCTTGTCGTCGGCCATGTCGGACTGCGCCAGGCGCCTTACCTGTCCCGCCTCGACCGCGGCGATGGGCAGCCCGTCGCGATAGAGGATGCGGTTCCTATGTATCCCCGCCACCCGGTCCTCCGGCGTGAGGATGCCGACCAGGTTCAGCGGATCGACGGCGCTCAGCACGATGAGCTCATCGATCTTCTCCATCTTCCTCACCGCGCGCAGCCTGCCGACCGCATCGGCGGCGGCGAACTGCTCGCCGCCGAAGCCGGCGACGAAGCGCCCGCCGCGGATCTCGCCGCGCGCTTCGAGGCGCCGGTAGACGCGCACCAGGTCGCGCCAGGGCGGCAGCTGCGACTCGCGTTGCAACATCGATCGGAAGACGACGCCGTAGCGCTTGAGCAGCGTGCGTGCGACCGCCTCGACGTCATCGCTCTTGTCCGCGACCAGCAACGACCAGCGCCCCGCCGTCTCCACCAAAGTTTTTCGTTTGTCGATCGGAGCGAGCAGTGCGCGCAATCCCGCAAAGCTGTCGGCGGTGGCAACGCCCGCGCCTGCCAGCTCCGCCAGCCCGCGCTCGACGAACGCCGGCAGCAGGCCGGTTGCTTTCACCAGCTCGTGGAAGAACGATGCGCCGCGCTGCTCCAGCGCCTCGCGGACTGCAGCCGCTTCCGATGAGAACTCGGCCCCGGGATCGCCCGCGGCTTTCCAGACGTTGGCGTGCTCGCGAAGCAACAGCGCTATCGGCGAGCTGCGTAGCGGTGCGCGGCTTCCCGCTGTCAGGCGTCCCCAGGCCACGCGGCCGCTCAGGCACAGTTGATCGAGCTGCTCGGCGCCGTAGTCCGCGACGCGGGCAGGAAGCACGTCGTACTCCCAGCCGGCGGCGGCGAGCTCGAAACCTTCGATCTGCTCGACCACCGCCGCAAGACCTTCGGCGCCTTGCACCTGATCCTCGCCGGCAACGTGCTGCCAGTGGAACAGGAAGCGCAGGAAGTCGGCCGCGCTCACCGGCTCGATTTCCGATCTCAATTTATTGAGGGTATAGCGATGGATGCGCGCCAGCAGCCGCCGGTCGCACCATTCGAGTTCTGCGGTTCCCGGTGTGAAACGCCCGCGAAGTATGCGGCCTTGCGTCTCAAGCGCGATGAGCGCGATCTCAGCGTCCGGCATGTCGAGCTGGCGCTCGGTGACCGGGCCGAGCACTTCCAGCCGGCTCGCGATGATCTCCAGCACATCATCGTCGACACGCTCGAGCGCAAACCATGCGCCGCCGCGCTGCACGGCTCTTTCCCCGAGGGATTGCAACAGGGGCCGCCAATGCGGCGCTAATTCCGACTGCTTGATGTAGCCCGCGACCATTAGCGCGTCGTACATCTCGTCGGCGGTGTTCGCGACCGGCCAGGCTTCCTGGCGCACGCGCTCGATCGCCGCCGGGTCGAGCGCGCCGAGGTCGTCGGCATTGCGCAGCTCGGTGGCGCGGCGCGTATGGACGGCGCGGGTGCGGCGCTCTTCCAGCGGCGCGTCATCGAGGAAGGTGTACACCGCGGAGTTGAGCAGCTCATGGCTCAGCACCGACGGCTCCGGCGTGTCGCGCGCCACGGTCTGGATCTCGCCGGCAAACAGGCGCCGGAGCTGCGCTTCGAGGCCGTGGAGGTCCACCGCCTCCTCGAGCGAGTCGCGCAGCGCCTGGTTGACCAGCGGATGGTCCGGAATCTCGCGCGCTCCGGGCAGGTTATCCTGGCACGCGGCGGCGTCGGGGAAGGCCGCCTGCAGCAAATCCTCGGCGTACATGCGCTGCAGCTGGTTCGGCACGCGCGCGCCGCCGCGGTTGCGCGGCACGGCGAGCGCGAGCGTGGTGCTCCAGCGCCAACGCGTCTCGAAGATCGGCGAATCCAGGATTGCCTGCTTCAGCGTCTCGCCCACCGTGTTCGGATGGAGGTAGCGGAACACTTCCTCCAGCGGGAACGAATGCGACGCGCCAAGCGAGAGGATGATCCCCTCCTCGGTCGCCGCGGCCTGCAGCTCGAAGTTGAAGCCCTGGCAGAACTTCTTGCGCAGCGCGAGCCCCCAGGCGCGGTTGATGCGGCTGCCGAAGGGAGCGTGCAGCACGAGCTGCATGCCACCCGATTCGTCGAAGAAGCGCTCGAGGGCCAGCTGATCCACCGTCGGAATGACGCCGAGGCTGCGCTTTGCTTCCGCCAGGTAATGCGCGATCTGCTCTGCCGCGCTTTGGCTCAAACGATAGTCCGAAGTCAAAAGCGCGATGGCGCCATCCAGCTCGCCCGGCTTGCGCGGCTCGTCGGGTCCTGGGAGCTCGAAGTCCACTGCGGCGCGCAGCTGCGACACCGCCGCGCTCATCTCGTCGGAGCGCGCCGGCGCCTCGCCCAGCCAGAACGGCATCGACGGCGGCTGGCCCTGCGCATCCGCCACGCGCACCACGCCGTTGCCGATCCGCAGGATGCGCCACGAGGTATTGCCGAGCTGGAACACATCGCCCGGCAGCGATTCGATGGCGAAGTCCTCGTTCAGGGTGCCGACGAAGTGGCCCTCGGGCTCGAGGACCACCCGGTAATCGAATACTTCCGGGATGGCGCCGCCATTGATGATCGCGCTCATGCGGGAGCCTTTGCGCGCCCGCAGCTTGTGATTGAGCGAGTCGTAGTGCAGCAGCGCGCCCCGCCGTCCCCGCCGCGTGGCATAGCCACGGGCCAGCATTTCGACCACCTCGTCAAAATCTTTCTTTTGAAGATTCCTGTACGGGTAGGCCCGCCGGCAGAGGTCGAAGAGCGCCTGCTCGTCCCATTCTTCCTCGGCCGCGGTCTCGGCGACGATCTGCTGCGCGAGTACATCGAGCGGCCGGTCGGGCACGCTGATGCGATCGAGCTCGCCGTCGTGGACCGCGCGCACCATCGCCGCGCATTCGATCAGGTCGTCGCGCGTCAGCGGGAAGATGCGGCCCTTCGGCACGCCCTTGATCGTGTGGCCGGAGCGGCCGACACGCTGCAGGAAAGTAGCGATGCGATGCGGCGACGAGATCTGGCAAACCAGGTCGACGTGGCCGATGTCGATGCCGAGCTCGAGCGACGCGGTCGCGACCAGGACTTTCAAATCTCCATTTCTTAATTTTTGTTCCGCTTCGAGCCGTGCCTCCTTCGCCAGGCTGCCGTGGTGGGCGGCGACGTTCTCCGCACCGAGGCGCTCGGAGAGCTGATGGGCCATGCGCTCGGCGAGCCGGCGGGTGTTGACGGTAATGAGCGTGGTGCGGTGCCCTTCGATGAGCTGCACCAGCCGCTGGTAGATCTCGGCCCAGACCTCGTGCGACATCACCGCCTCGAGCGGCGAGCTCGGCACCTCGACCGCGAGGTCCATCTTGCGGCGGTGGCCGCGATCCACCACCGTCGCAGCGCGCGCCGGGCTCAGGAACTTGGCCACTTCTTCTATCGGCTTCTGCGTCGCCGAGAGGCCGATGCGCTGCAGCTTCCGGCCGCAGACGTGGTCGAGCCGCTCGAGCGATAGCGCGAGGTGCGCGCCGCGGCGCGACTGCAGGACGGCATGGATCTCGTCGACGATCACCACCCGCACGGTCTTCAGCATGTTCCGCGAGCGCTCCGCGGTCAGCAGCAGGTACAACGATTCCGGCGTCGTGACCAGGATGTGCGGCGGCGTGCGCAGCATCGCGGCGCGCTCGTTCTGCGGCGTGTCGCCGCTGCGCACGGCCGCGGTAATTTTTACCGGGGACAGAGCATGAATCTCGCGGCGCGGTACCGCCAGGTTCTTGTGGATGTCGGCCGAAAGCGCCTTGAGCGGCGAGACGTAGATGACGCGCACCTCATCCGGCAGCCCGCCCTGCTCCACGCCTTCGCGCAGGAGCTGATCGAGGGCGGTCAGGAAGGCGGCGAGCGTCTTGCCGGAGCCGGTGGGCGCCGCGATGAGCGTATCGTCCCCGCGCCGAATAGCGCTCCAGCCGTCGAGCTGTGCCTCAGTAGGTTCTGCGAACCGGCTGGCCCACCATTGGCGCAGGACCGGATGAAAATCGAGGGGTAGCAAGGTTGCTATTTTGACATTAGATTGCGCCATTCATTCATGCCGCATCACAGCCTGACTTCCGCCGAGCGCAAAGAACTCAAAGCGCGTGCCCATAAGCTCGACCCGGTCGTAATGATCGGCGCCAAAGGCCTCACCGACGAGGTGGTGAAGGAAGTCGAGTTGGCGCTGAAAGCGCACGAGCTGATCAAGGTGCGCGCGCCGAGCCTGGAACGCGATGCTCGCGCGGTGGTTTTCCAGGCCATGTGCGAACGCACCGGCGCTGAAGCGGTGCAGAT
>DASWER010000661.1:0-4607 GCA_036394655.1 Burkholderiales bacterium | reverse complement strand
GGCTACGAGCTGACGCCGGTGAATGACGCGCACCTTTGCTGCGGCTCCGCCGGCACTTATTCGTTACTCCAGCCGGCGATCTCGGGCGAGCTGCGCGGCCGCAAGCTCGCGGCGCTGGAGGCGGGCGCTCCGGATGTCATTGCCACCGCGAATATCGGCTGCCTCGCGCACCTGCAGGGCGCGACGCGCACGCCGGTGCGCCACTGGATAGAGCTGCTCGACGTAAAATGAGGCCATGAGCGAAGTCGTTCGCGTTGCCTGCCCGCACGATTGCCCCGACACCTGCGCCATGCTCGTCACCGTCGACGATGGCGTGGCGACCAAGATCAAGGGCGATCCGAACGCGCCCTTCACCGACGGCACGCTGTGCACCAAGGTCAGCCATTACCTCGAGCGCACCTATTCGCCGGATCGCCTGCGCTACCCGATGAAGCGCGTCGGCAAGAAAGGCGAGGGCAGATTCCGCCGCATCGGCTGGGACGAAGCGCTGGACGAGATTGCCACCCGCCTCAAGACGCTGGCGGCGGACAACCCGGAGAGCATCCTGCCGTGCAATTACGCCGGCACGATGGGCATGGTGCAGTACAGCTCGATGGACCGCCGCTTCTTCTACAAGCTCGGCGCGTCGCTGCTCGATCGGACGCTCTGCTCGAGCGCCGGCAAATACGGTCTGAAGGCGACACTCGGCGGCTCGGTTGGCATGGATCCCGAGCGCTTCGACGAGGCGCGGCTCATCATCCTGTGGGGCGCGAACCCGGTCGTGTCGAATCTGCATCTCTGGTCGCGCGTGCAGGCGGCGATGCGCCGCGGCGCCAAGGTGATCGCGATCGATCCGTACCGCAGCCTCTCGGCGGAGAAATGCACCCAGCACATCGCCTTGCTGCCCGGCACCGACGGCGCCCTCGCTCTGGGCGTGATGCACGTGCTGATGCGCGAGGGGTTGATCGACCGCGACTATGTGCAGCGTTATACCGTTGGTTATGACGCGCTGGAAAAGCGGGTGCTCGAGCAGTATCCCCCGGAGCGTGTAGCCCGGCTGTGCGGCATCAGCGCGGCCGAGGTGGTGCAGCTCGCGCGCGAATACGGCACGACCAAGCCGGCGGCGATCCGCCTGAACTACGGCATGCAGCGCCACGCCGGGGGCGGCATCGCGGCGCGCACCATCGCGTGCCTGCCGGCGCTGACCGGTGCGTGGCGCGAGGCCGCGGGCGGGCTGGTGCTCACCACCGCGGACTTCTACGGCTTCGACCACCAGGCGCTAGAGCGTCCGGACCTGCTCGCGGGACGCCGGCCGCGCACGATCAATCATTCGCAGCTCGGCGATGCGCTGACCGCCGCCGAGCCGCCGGTGCGTGCGACCATCGTCTACAACAACAATCCGGTCGCGGTCTGCCCCGACTCCGACAAGGTGATCGCGGGCTTTTCGCGCGAAGATCTATTTACGGTGGTCATCGACCATTTCCAGACGGATACCGCCGATTACGCCGACATCGTGCTGCCGGCGACCACGCAGCTCGAGCACTGGGACGTGCACAAGTCCTATGGCCACCTGTATGTGCTCGCCAACAATCCGGCGATCGCGCCGCTCGGCGAAGCGCTGCCCAATTCCGAGATCTTCCGCCGGCTGGCGGCGCGCATGGGGTTCGACGAGCCCTGCTTCCGCGATTCCGACGAGGACATCTGCAGGACGGCGTTGGGCTCGAAATTCGACTGGAGTGAGCTCAAGCGGCAGGGCTGGCAGAAGCTCGCCGTGCCGCAGCGCTTCGCGCCGTTCGCGCAGGGCGGCTTCCCGACGCCGTCGGGCAAGTGCGAGTTCTACAGCGCGTGGCTGGAAAAGCAGGGCATCGACCCGCTGCCGTTCTACAACCCGCCGGTGGAAGCGGGCGACGCGGCGCTCGCCGAGCGCTATCCGCTCGCCTTCCTTTCGCCGCCGGCGCGCCACTTCCTCAACTCGAGCTTCGCCAACCTGGCGCGCTTTCGCGAGTTCGAGCGCGAGCCGCACCTCGACATGCACCCCGACGACGCCGAGGTGCGCGGCATCCGCGAGGGCGACCGCGTGCGCGTGTTCAACCAGCGCGGCGCCTACACGCTGCGCGTGCGCATCAACGGCAAGCCACGCCCCGGCGTGGTAGTGGCGCCCTCGCTGTGGTGGAAGAAATATTCGCCCGACGGGCGCAACGCCAACAACCTTACTTCGCAGCGCACTGCCGATCTCGGCGGCGGCGCCACGTTCTACGATTGCCGGGTGCAAGTCGAGCGTGTCGACGCCGCCGCCGCAGCCTAGCGACCACCACGACCCGCTCACTGCACTGCCCAACCGGCGGCTGCTCGACGATCGCCTGCAGCAGGCGCTGCACCTCGCGCAGCGGCGCGACAAAGGCGTGGCGCTGGTGCTCGTCGAGCTCGCCGCTTTCGCCGGCGTGGACGAAGGCACGCTGCGCGAGGCCGCGCGGCGCCTCGGCAGCGGCCTGCGCAAGGCCGACACGCTCGCGCGCTGGGGTGCGGCCGAGTTCGCCATCGTGCTCACCGACGTGCGCGGCGAGCCGGAGTGCCGGCTGGTGGTCGAGCGCCTGGTGCAGGCGCTGGACATGGACGCGGCCATCGGCATCTCGCTGTTCCCCGCGGACGCCGGCGACGGCGAGGCGCTGATGCGCAACGCGCACGCCGCGCGCGAGCGCGCGCGCCAGCTCGGCCGCCGGCATTACCGGTTCTACGCGCGATGAAAGACGCGGCGCGGCTCGCGCGCTTCCTCGCGCCTTATCGCTGGCGCGTCGCCGCGGCGCTGCTCGCCCTGATCGTCGCCGCGGGCTGCGTGCTGGCGCTCGGCCAGGGGCTGCGCCTGGTGATCGACCGCGGTTTCGGCAGCGGCGAGCCGCGCCTGCTCGACGAGGCGCTGGTGGCGCTGCTGGTGCTCGCCGCCGCGCTCGCCAGCGCGACCTGGTTGCGCTTCTACCTGATGATGAGCACCGGCGAGCGCGTGGTCACCGACCTGCGGCGCGCCGCCTTCGACCATCTGCTCGGCCTCGACCCGGCGTTCTTCGAGGCGCGGCGTACCGGCGAAGTGCTCTCGCGGCTCACCAACGACACTACGCTGCTGCAGCAGGTGATCGGCTACGGCCTGTCGATGTTCGTTCGCAACGCCCTGATGATGATCGGCGCGACGGTGATGCTGTTCGTCACCAGCTGGAAGCTGGCGCTGCTCGTGCTCCTCGGCGTGCCGGCGACGCTGGTGCCGATCCTGCTCCTCGGCCGGCGCGTGCGGCGCCTGGCGCGCGAAGGCCAGGACCGCGTCGCCGACGTGTCCGCGTACGTCGACGAGGCGCTGCACGAGATCCGCACGGTGCAGGCTTATGCGCACGAGGCTGCCGATCGCGCGAGCTTCGCGCGCCACGCCGAGGCGGCCTACGACTCCGGCGTCGAGCGCGTGCGGCAGAAGGCCTGGCTGATCTCGCTGGTGATGCTGATCGCCTTCAGCGCGGTGGGCATCATCCTCTGGATCGGCGGCCACGACGTGCTCGCCGGGCGCCTCACCGCCGGGCAGCTGTCCGCGTTCGTCTTCTACGCCGGCGTGGTCGCTGCCGGTGCCGGCACCGTGTCGGAAGTCTGGGGCGAGCTGCAGCGCGCCGCCGGGGCGACCGAGCGCGTCCTCGAGCTGCTCGCCACGCGGGCGAGCATCGTTGCGCCCGCCACGCCGCTGGCGGCGCCGGTGCGCTCGCCGCGCGAACTGCATTTCGACGACGTGACGTTCGCCTATCCGGGGCGCCCGGACAGCGCGGCGCTCGAGCGGTTCAGCCTGCGCGTGGCACCGGGCGAGCGCATCGCGCTGGTCGGTCCTTCGGGCGCCGGCAAGACCACCGTGTTCGCGCTGCTCCTGCGCTTCTACGATCCGCAGCAGGGCACGGTGCGCATCGATGGCGTCAACGCGCGCGACATGGAGCCGCAGGCGCTGCGCCGCCTGATCGCGGTGGTGCCGCAGGAGCCGGTGATCTTCGCCGCCAGCGTGCTCGACAACGTGCGCTATGGCCGCCCGGGCGCGAGCCGCGAGGATGTGCTCGCGGCGTGCAGCAAGGCGCACGCGCTGGAATTCATCGAGCGCCTGCCGCAGGGGCTCGACACGCCGCTCGGCGAGCGCGGCATCACGCTTTCCGGCGGACAGCGGCAGCGGCTCTCGATCGCCCGCGCGCTGCTCGCCGACCGGCCGATTCTGCTGCTCGATGAAGCGACCAGCTCGCTCGACGCGGCGGCGGAGCGGCTGGTGCAGCAGGCGCTGGAAGCGCTCGAGGTCGGGCGCACCACGCTGGTGATCGCACACCGCCTCGCGACGGTGCAGCACGCCGACCGCATCGTCGTGCTGGAGCGCGGCGCGATCGCCGCGCAGGGAACGCACGCCGAGTTGATGCGCCAGGGCGGTCTGTACTCGAGCCTCGCGCGGCTGCAGTTCCTTGGCGCCGCGCCGATAGAACGTGTAGCCTAGCGGGGCATGAAAGCCACGCTCGCCGCTCTTCTGATCGCCTTTGGCTGCGTTGCCGTCTCGCCGGTGTTCGCAGAGGAGGGTGCGAAACCCGAAGTCAGGATGTACGCCACTTCCTGGTGCCCCTACTGCGCCA
>DASWER010000660.1:0-3483 GCA_036394655.1 Burkholderiales bacterium | reverse complement strand
CCAGGCGAGCTCGGCGAGCAGATCGGCGAAATCCGGCAGGCCGGTGAGGCGGCCTTCGGAGACGCCGTGCGCCGGCTGGTCGTACGCGATCACCTGATAGCCCGCGCTGAGCAGCGGAAACACGAAGGCGCGCATCTGCGCGGCGCAGCCGCCCCAGCCGTGCGCGAGGATCACCGCCGGCGCATCGCGCGAGCCCCAGCGCCAGGTCGCGATGTGGCGTCCCTTGTGCTCGAACATCGACGAGCGCGCGTCGATCAGGTCGAGCGCCGCCGCGGCGGCGCCGTTTCTCGGCGGCGTCAGGAACAGGCGCTCAGCCCAGGCTCCGGCGAGCTCGGGGAACAGCAGCGCCGAGGCAGCGAAGCGAACGTTCGTGCTAATTCTGGGCAGCGAAAGCGCGGCGGGCATGACGAGTCTCCTTTAGCGGGAAACGGCTTTGAGTGTTTTACGCGGGGCAGCGTGGCGCGCGATCAGCTCTTCGAATGCGGTCAGGGAGCGCTTGCGCGCCTCCTTGTCGCCGAGCAGGCGCCGGTGATTGTGGCTGGCGAGAATGATGCCGAGCATCTCGAAGGCGATCTGCTCCGGATCGGTATCGCGCTTGAGATGGCCTTCCTCGATCGCGAGGCGCACGGCCTTCTGGCTGATGGCATTGCCGCGGTGCTGGTTGGCGATCACCGCGTCGCGGATCGGCCCGGGTCGGTCGTCGTATTCGTTGGCGGCCGAGATCATGATGCAGCCGCCCGGCAGCCCCGAGGCGTGGGTCCAGTCGAGCCAGCGCTCGAACAGCGCGCGCAGCCGCGGCAGGCCGCGCTCGATCTTCAGCACCGGCACGAACACCAACTCGCCGTAGCGCTGCGCTGCGTGTTCCAGGACCGCGAGCTGCAAGTCCTCGCGCGAACCGAAATGCGCGAACAGTCCCGACTTCGACATGCCGGTGGCGTCGGCCAGGCTGCCGATCGTCAGGCCTTCGAGGCCGAGCTTGCTCGCAATCTTCAGCGCCTCGTCGAGGATCGCTACCCGGGTCTGCTCGCCTTTGGTTGGTTTGCCCAAGGGGCTGAGTTTGTCCATGCGCCGCATAAAATAGTACGAACGTTCGGTTCTGTCAATGGGCCTTGGCGGCCCGGCGCGCGGGCGGCGCCCGCTCGGCAGTACTTGCGAGGGCTTGCTTCAGGTAGCGCCCGGTGTAAGTCGCCATGCCAGCCATCTGCTCGGGGGTACCTTCGGCGACGATGCGCCCGCCGCCGTCGCCGCCTTCCGGGCCGAGGTCGACGATCCAGTCCGCGGTCTTGATGACATCCAGGTTGTGCTCGATGACGATCACGCTGTTGCCGGCATCGCGCAGGCGGTGCAGCACTTCGAGCAGCAGCTTGATGTCGTGGAAGTGCAGGCCGGTGGTCGGCTCGTCGAGGATGTAGAGCGTGCGGCCGGTGTCGCGCTTGGAGAGCTCGAGCGAGAGCTTGACGCGCTGCGCCTCGCCGCCCGAGAGCGTGGTGGCCGATTGGCCGAGGCGCACGTAGGTAAGGCCGACATCGATCAGCGTCTTCAGCTTGCGCGCGATCGTCGGCACGGCGGAGAAGAACTCGGCCGCCTGCGCAACCGTCATCTCCAGCACTTCGTGGATGTTGCGCCCCTTGTAGCGCACCTCGAGCGTCTCGCGGTTGTAGCGCTTGCCGTGGCAGACGTCGCAGGGGACGTAGATGTCGGCGAGGAAATGCATCTCCACCTTGGTGACGCCGTCGCCCTGGCAGGCCTCGCAGCGCCCGCCCTTCACGTTGAAGGAGAAGCGCCCGGCGTCATAGCCGCGCTGGCGGGATTCGGGTACCCCCGCGAACAGGTCCCGTATGGGCGTGAAGAGGCCGGTGTACGTGGCGGGGTTCGAGCGCGGCGTGCGTCCGATCGGGCTCTGGTCGACGCTGATCACCTTGTCGAGCTGCTCGATGCCGCTCACGGCGTCGTGCGGCGCGGGCTCGGTGGTGCTGCCATAGAGGGTGCGCGCGATCGTCGCGTAGAGCGTGTCGTTGATCAGCGTGGACTTGCCCGAGCCCGAGACGCCGGTGACGCACACCAGGAGGCCAAGCGGCAGCTTGAGCTCGACGTCCTTCAGATTGTTGCCGCGCGCGCCGGTGAGCACGATCTTCTGCTCGCCGGGCCGGCGCCGGCGCGCCGGCACCGCAATCGCGAGCTCGCGCGCGAGATAGCGTCCGGTGAGCGAGTCCGGGCTCGCGAGGATGTCTTCGAGCGTCCCCTCGGCGACCACCCGGCCGCCTGCCTCGCCGGCGCCGGGACCCATGTCGAGCACGTGATCGGCCGACCGGATCGCTTCTTCGTCGTGCTCGACGACGATCACCGAGTTGCCCAGATCGCGCAGGTGCTTGAGCGTCTCGATGAGCCGTGCGTTGTCGCGCTGGTGCAGACCGATGGAAGGCTCGTCGAGCACATACATCACGCCGGTGAGGCCCGAGCCGATCTGGCTCGCCAGGCGAATGCGCTGGCCTTCGCCGCCGGAGAGCGTCTCGGCAGAGCGCTCGAGCGCGAGGTAGTCCAGGCCGACATTGACGAGGAATTCCAGGCGGTTGCCGATCTCGCGCACGATGCGCTCGGCGATCTGGCCCTTCGCGCCTTCGAGTTTCAATTGGCGAAAGAAATCCAGCGTCTTGTTGAGCGGCCAGCGCGAGATCTCGAACAGGGTCTGGTCGGCGAGCCGCACGTGTCGCGCCTCGCGGCGCAGCCGCGCGCCGCCGCAGTCGGGGCAGGTCTGCAGGTTGATCAGCTTGGCGAGCTCCTCGCGCACTGCGAGGGAGTCGGTTTCGCGGTAACGCCGCTCGAGGTTCGGCACCACCCCTTCGAAGGGATGCTCCTTGACGCTGGTGCGGCCGCGCTCGCCCGGATAGTGGAACGGGATCTTCTCGTTGCCCGAGCCCTGCAGGATCAGCCGCTGCAGGCGCTCGTCGAGCATCTCCCACGGCTGCTCGATATCGAAGCGGTAATGCTTGGCGAGCGATTGCAGCATCGAGTAGTAGAAATGATTGCGCCGGTCCCAGCCGCGGATCGCGCCGCTCGCCAGCGAGAGATTCGGATGCGCGACGATGCGCTTCACGTCGAAGAATTCGACCGCGCCCAGGCCGTCGCAGCGCGGGCAGGCGCCCATCGGGTTGTTGAACGAAAACAGGCGCGGCTCGAGCTCGGCGAGCGCGTAATCGCACTTCGGGCAGGAAAATTTCGACGAGAAGAGAATTTCTTTCTTATTTTCAAAGTCAAAAACAAGTGCCTTGCCGTCGGCGTGCCGCAGCGCGGTCTCGAAGGACTCGGCCAGGCGCTGCTTCGCCTCCGCCTTCACGCGCAGCCGGTCCACCACCACCTCGACCGTGTGCTTGGAGTTCTTCGCCAGGCGCGGCGCCTGGTCCAGCTCGTGGACCCTGCCGTCCACGCGCACGCGCGTGAAGCCTTGCGCTCGCAGTTCCTCGAACAATTCCGCCTGTTCCCCCT
>DASWER010000659.1:0-2753 GCA_036394655.1 Burkholderiales bacterium | reverse complement strand
GGCGCGGCACCGATCGATCCGGCGGCGCGCACCGCGGTGGTCATGCCGATCTGCAACGAGAACGTGGCGCGGGTGTTCGCCGGCTTGCGCGCGACGTACCGCTCGCTCGAGCGCACCGGCCTCGCCGAGCACTTCGACTTCTTCGTCCTCAGCGATTCTTCCGAGCCCGACACGCGCGCCGCGGAATCGCAGGCGTGGCGCGACCTTTGCCGCTCGCTCGGCGCCGCGGGCCGGCTCTTCTACCGCTGGCGCCGCCACCGCATCAAGAAGAAGGCGGGCAACGTGGCCGACTTCTGCCGCCGCTGGGGCCGCGACTACCGCTACATGGTGGTGCTCGACGCCGACAGCGTGATGAGCGGCGATTGCCTCGCCGCGCTGGTGCGCCTGATGGAGGCGCATCCGGACGCCGGCATCATCCAGACGGCGCCGCGCGCCGCGGGACGCGAGACGCTCCATGCGCGCGTGCAGCAGTTCGCGGGCCGCGTGTACGGGCCGCTCTTCACCGCGGGCATCCACTACTGGCAGCTCGGCGAGGCGCACTACTGGGGCCACAACGCCATCATCCGCGTCGCGCCGTTCATGCGGCACTGCGCGCTCGGCCGGCTGCCGGGGCGCGGCGCCCTCTCGGGCGAGATCCTGTCGCACGACTTCGTCGAGGCCGCGCTGATGCGCCGCGCCGGCTTCGGCGTCTGGATCGCCTACGATCTTCCGGGCAGCTACGAGGAGACGCCGCCGAGCCTGCTCGATGAGCTCAAGCGCGACCGGCGCTGGTGTCGCGGCAATCTGATCAACGCGCGCTTCATCGGCACGCCCGGCTTGCATCCGGCGCACCGCGCGCTGTTCCTCACGGGATTGATGGCGTATCTTTCCGCGCCGCTCTGGGCGCTGTTCCTCGCGCTCTCGACAGCGCTCCTCGCCCTGCACGCGCTCGTGCCGCCCAGCTACTTCGTCGCGCCGCGGCAGCTCTTCCCGGTCTGGCCGTCATGGCACCTCGACTGGGCGGTGGGCCTTCTCTGCGCGACCGGAGCGCTGCTTTTCCTGCCGAAGCTGCTGGCGGTGCTTCTCGTCGCGCTGCGCGGCGCCGAGCACTACGGCGGGCGCCTGCGGCTCCTGGCGAGCGCGTTCCTGGAGACAGTCCTCTCCGCGCTGCTCGCGCCGGTGCGCATGCTGTTCCACACGCAGTTCGTGCTGAGCGCGCTCACGGGATTCGAGGTGCGCTGGAAGTCGCCGCCGCGCGAAGACGCCGAAACCAGTTGGAGCTACGCCGCGCGCTGCCACGGCTGGCAGAGCGCGCTCGGGCTCACCTGGGCCGTCGGCGTATATCTCCTGGATCCGGGCTATCTGCGCTGGCTGCTGCCGGTGGCCGGGGCCCTCGTCGTGGCGATTCCGGTGTCGGTTCTGACGAGCCGCATCTCGCGCGGGCGGCGACTGTTCGTCGTTCCGGAAGAATCCCGCCCGCCGCCGGAGCTCGCCGACGTCGCCGCCGAGCTTGGCCGCAGGCGACGCCGCTATCCGACGTTCATCGACGCAGTGCTGGATCCCGATGCCAATGCGGCGGCGTGCGCCGCAGGCCTGTGCCCGGCGCATGAGCACG
This sequence comes from Burkholderiales bacterium, assembly GCA_036394655.1. Lineage (GTDB taxonomy): Bacteria > Pseudomonadota > Gammaproteobacteria > Burkholderiales > SG8-39 > SCGC-AG-212-J23. The sequence continues at coordinate 1,159 of DASWER010000659.1, read as the reverse complement.
CTGCGGCAAAGGCGCGCCGGCACGCTCTTGTGCAGCGTGCCTGCCTCCTTGGACCGCGCGGGCTCGCGCAGCGCGAGCGCCTCGCGCTGCTCGCTGATCCGCTCGCGCTATCGCGGCTGCACAGCGAATTGCGCAGCGCCGTGCCGCCGCACGAGGCGTGGCAGAGGAACGCGGCGCCTCCCGACCGGCCAGAGCGCGGCATGCCGCAGCTCCGGCGCGCGTACGCCGCATAGCTCCTCGCGGCGGTGATCGGCGTGCCGCTGGTGCAGGCACCGAATTCGGGGACGGAGCCCGAACTCCGGGCCGGGCTTGAAAATCGGGGACAGCCCCCGCCTTCCGTCAACGCGCACGCACCCGGCCGCGTTGAGCCCGAAATGGGGGAGCCTCCAGCCGGTCAGGGCATCGAGTCGCGCATCTTCGTGCTGCGCGGGCAGCGTGTCATGCTGGACACCGATTTGGCCAAGCTGTACCGCGTTGAGGTGAAGGCGTTGAACCAGGCGGTCAAGCGCAACGCCGAGCGCTTCCCAGGTGATTTCATGTTCCAGCTGAGCTCCCAGGAAATCGAATCTTTAAGGTCACAATTTGTGACCTTAAAGACGGTCAGGCGGATCGTGAGCCAGCGCGGCCGGCATGCCAAGTACCCGCCTCATGCGTTTACCGAGCAGGGTGTCGCAATGTTGTCTTCCGTCTTGAAGAGCAAGGCGGCGGTCAGCGTGAATATCGAGATCATGCGGGCGTTCGTCCGGCTGCGAGACATGATCGGCCACGACCGCGAGCTCGTTCGCCGGCTCGATCTGCTCGAGTCGAAATACGACCGGCAATTCAAGGTCGTCTTCGATGCCATCCGCGAGCTCATGGCTCCGGCACCAGCCACGCCACGACAACGAATCGGTTTCGTCTCCACGGACTGACGCGCACCGCAGCCGCGAATCGAGTACCACCGCGACTAGTTCGGGCTCCGTCCCCGAATTAAGGTGCGTAGATCCAGAAGTCGGCGGTGAACGAGGCGCCGGGGGCGGGAAGCGTGCCCGGCACCTGCACGCACACGAACGGATGGGGCTGCTTGCCCTGGCGGCTCATCCACGCCAGCTCGACGCCGGCAAACTTGCGCGCATTGCGCATGAAGTATTGCGCGCGCACCACGTTCGCGAGCGAGCTG
>DASWER010000658.1:0-4146 GCA_036394655.1 Burkholderiales bacterium | reverse complement strand
CGCTCGAGGTAATCGGCGAGCGTGCGCAGGCTCTGCGCGGTGCGCGCGAACTCGCGCGCCGCGTCCTGCAGCTCGCCGAACAGCGCCGAGTCGGGCGCGAGGCTCTTCTCGGCGTTGGCGAAGGTGCGGCTCGCGTCGCTCATGGTCTTGGTCGCCTCGGCGAGCGTCTTCCTCATCTCGACCAGGGCCTGGCGGCCCTCGACGAGCGCGGCGCGCGCCTCGGGGGCGATCTCGCTGTCCAGGCGCTTGACGAGCGTGTTCACGGTCTGCAGCGTCTGGCTGAGATCGGTGGCCATCGCCTCCAGCGGCACGCGCTCGAGCTTGTTGGCGAGGCTGACGAGCGTCGCATGCAGGTCTTCCAGCGTGCTCGGCGTGGTCGGCAGCTCGGGCGGCGACTGCGCGAGGTCGAGCCTGGCGCGCGGCGAGTCCGGAAAGAAGTCGAGCGCGACGTAGAGCTGCCCGGTGAGCAGGCTGCCGGTGCGCAGCTGCGCGCGCAGGCCGCGCTCGACCAGCGTGGCGACCAGCTTCTTGTCCCTGGCGAGGCGCTCGCCTTTCGCCGTGCCCCCCCGCAGGCGCGAGGTGAAGCGCTCCGGGTAGATGCGGATCTCCACGGGGATCGAGATCTTCTGGGTCTCGGGATCGAACTGCGTGTGGATCGCCGCGACCTCGCCCACCACGATGCCGCGGAAGTCGACCGGCGCGCCCGGCTGCAGGCCGCGCACCGACTGGTTGAAGACCAGCACGAAGCTGTCGGCCAGCCGGTCGGGGTTCTTGAAGGCGCGCGACTGGCTCTGGTGCAGGTCGAACAGCGTGTCGGCGGCGATCGGCGCCGGCTCGCCATCCTCGAGCGGCGTGCCGAAGGCGACGCCGCCGATGGCGAGCGACACCAGCGACTCGGTCTTGACGCGCACGCCCTCCGCGTCGAGCGCCATGTCGATGCCGCTCGCATGCCAGAAGCGGCTGTGCGCCGAGACGAAGCGGTCGTAGGGCGCGTTGATGAACACGATGATCTTGACCGACCGGCCGTCCTTCTCGAGCTCGTAGGCCGCGACCTGCCCGACCTGCAGGCGCCGGAAATACACCGGCGAGCCGACGTCGAGCGAGCCGATGTCCTCGGCGCGCAGCGTCACCTGGCGGCCGGGCGAATCGGTGGTGAAGGCCGGCGGCTGCTCGAGGCCGGAGAATACCCGCGAGCGCTCCGTCGACTTGCCGACGTCCATCGCCACGTAGGAGCCCGAAAGCAGCGTCTGCAGGCCCGACACGGTGCTTCCCGAGATGCGCGGCCGCACCACCCAGAAGCGCGTGTCGGCCACCACGCGGCTTTCGGCGCCTTTGACGAGCTCGGCGGTGGCGATCACCCCGGAGAGATCGGGCGCGAGGTTGATCTCGGTGATGTGCCCGATGTCGATGTCCTTGTACTTGATCTTGGTCTTGCCCGCCTGCAGCCCCTCGGCGGTGCGGAAGCTGATGATGATCACCGTGCCGCGCTCGAGCCAGTGGCTCACCGCGAGCCAGGCGCCGATGGCGAGCGCCACCGCCGGGACGATCCACACCAGCGGCAGCGAACGCCCGGACCGGGGCGCGGCCAGCGCCTGCGGAATGGGCTCAGGCGATGGAGTGTCGCTCACGCGGTTCCTTGACCGGGTCCCAGATGAGGCGCGGATCGAAGCTCATCGCCGCCATCATCGTCAGCACCACCACCGCGCCGAAGGCGAGCGCCGCCGGGCCGGCGCGCACGCTGGCGAGCGCGGTGAGCTGCACCACGGTGACCAGCAGCGTGACGACGAAGATGTCGAGCATCGACCAGCGCCCGATCGACTCGACCAGGCGATAAAGCCGCGCGCGCTCGGCGCGGTGCGCGGTCCAGCCGAGCTGCACCGAGAGCAGCAGCACCGCGAGGCCGATCATCTTGCCGAGCGGCACCAGGATGCTCGCCACGAACACGATCAGCGCCAGGTACCAGGAGCCATCCTCCCAGAGGAACACGATGCCGCTCAGGATGGTGTCGTCCGAGGAGCCGAAGAGCGAGCTGGTCGCCATGATCGGCAGCGTGTTGGCCGGCACGTAGAGCGCCATGGCGGCGATGAGGAAGGCCCAGGTGCGGCCGATGCTGCCCGGCTTACGCCAGGCGAGCGCCGAGCCGCAGCGTGCGCATGTGGCAAACGCGAGTGCGCTATCGCCGGCCGGCGCACGCGATACCAGGCTGCAGGTCGGGCACGAGAGCAGTCCGAGGCTGGCGGCGCTCGCGTTCATACCGGTGCTACCCGCTCCCAGAGATCGCGCGGATCGAAGTTCGCCTCGATCGCCGCCATCACCAGCATCAGCGCCGCGAACGACCAGAGCGCGATGCCGGCCTCGACGTTCGCGAGGTGCCCGAGCTTGACGAACGAGACCAGCGAGCCGAGCACGAACACCTCGACCATGCCCCAGCGCTGCGCGAACTGCAGCAGGCGGAACACCGCACCGAACTGCGGTGCCTTGCCTCCTATAAGAATTGGACCCAGAAGCCACGCGAGCGCGGCGATCTCGGCGAGCGGCATGACGATCACGGTAAAGAGCACCAGCGCAGCGACCAGCTGCATGTTCTGCGACCAGAGCGCGGCCACAGCGCCCGCGAGGGTGGCGTCGGTGCGCTCGCCCTGCAGCTCGAGCGACAGCATCGGAAAGGCGTTGGCGATGGCGAACAGCACCATCGCCGCCGCGGTCAGTGCCGCGGTGCGCTCCAGGCCGTGCGGATGGCGCTGGTAGAGGATCGCGCCGCAGCGCACGCAAAGCGCCTTGCGCGGGCGCGGTGAAGCGGTGTCGATTTGCAGCAGGTCACACTCGGGACAGGCTAGGAGATCCGCGCGGTTCATTCCGCTTTTTTTACCTCCGCGCGGGAATGCTACCGCACGGCGCTAAGGCTTGCTCGACGGTCCGGTGAAGGAGCCCGACGGCGTGCCGGGCGTGCCGCCTTTGGAGGATGGCGCGCTGGTCGGCCCGCCGCCCGAGGCGTCGTCACCGACGTTCGAGCCGGTGCCGCCCTTCGGCTTCAGCGTGACGCGCGGGCGCGGCTTCGGCGGCAGTTTCGCGCTTTCCTGCTTGTCGGCGCCGTCGTCCTTCTTTTCCGCGGGAAGCGGCTGAGCTTGGGCGCCGAACGCGGCGGCGAACAGCAGCCAGGCGAGCTTCATTCGACCTCCACGATGCATTCGATCTCGACCGGGATGCCCATCGGCAGCGAGCCCATGCCGACCGCCGAGCGCGCGTGCTTGCCGCGCTCGCCGAACACCTCGACAAACAGATCGGAGCAGCCGTTGATCACCTTGGGCTGATCCTCGAACTCGGGCACCGCGTTGACCATGCCGAGCACCTTCACCACCCGGCGCACCTTGTCCAGGCTGCCGAGCTCGGCGCGCATCACGGCGAGCAGGTCGGTGCCGACGCTGCGCGCGTGCTGGTAGGCCTGCTCGATGGTGAACTCGCGGCCGACCTTGCCTTTGGCGCCGCGCGGGCCCTTGCCCGAGAGGAACAGCAGATTGCCGGTGCGCACGGCATTCACGTAGTTCGCCACCGGCGACGACGGCTGGCGCAGCTCGAGCTTCAGTTCCTTGATGCGCTGCTCGGCGCTCATGCTAGCGGCCCGGGTTCTCGTCCTTCGGCACCACCTCGGACGGTCGGCGTATCAGTGCCTCGGACGTCTTGCCGCCGAGCTCGGGCAGCAGGTCCGCGGGGCGCTGCTCACCCTTGCCCTCTGGCGGAGCGAACGTAATCCTCGGCGCGGACCGGACGGGCTCGTCCAGCTGCAGCTTGAGCGCGGGGCGCCCGGGCGATTTCGCCGCCGACGGCTCCGGCGTCTGCGGCGGCGCCGGAGCGGGCGCCTGTGCCGCTGCCGGGCCCACGGCCGCGAGGAATGCCCAGAAAATTTTCATGGCGGAGGGACGACCTTGCCTGGGTTCATGAGGTTGTGCGGGTCGAACACCTTCTTGATGTCGCGCATGACGTCGATCACGTCATCGCCGAGCTCCAGGCGCATCGAGCCCATCTTGCCCATGCCGACGCCGTGCTCGCCGGTGCAGGTGCCTTCCATGCGCAGCGCGCGCTCGACCAGGCGCTTGTTGAAGGTCTTGGCGATCTCGGTCTCCTCGGGCTTCGCCGGGTCGACCAGCA
>DASWER010000657.1:0-2525 GCA_036394655.1 Burkholderiales bacterium | reverse complement strand
GGTGCACGCGCCCTTTCAGCTTGAGCGGCGCGGTGACCACCGGCACCATCGCGTCGTAGCGGTTGTTGCGGATGCCCATCTTCACCTTGCGGCTGAAGTCGATGCCGTCGACGAACTCGAGGAAGCCGTGGACGAAGTGCTGCCGCGACTGCTCGCCGTCGGTGACGATGTCGAGGCCGGCGTCCTCCTGCGCCTTGAGCCAGAGCAGCGTCGCGTCGCGCTTCGCCTGCTCGAGCTCCTCGCCCGCGGCGCGCCAGGCCGGCCAGAGCTTGCGCGGCTCGGCGAGCCACGCGGGCTTGGGCAGGCTGCCGGCGATGGTGGTTTTAAGCATGGGTCCTTCCTTCCGGGCCTATTATTTCCACAACGTCGCTAATAAGCGACGGCTGATTTTCCGGCGTCTATCGTTCATAATGCGACACGTCGTAGGGAGGAATTCGGACATGGTTTTCTGCAGCACGCTGGGCGCGCTTGCGTCCTTTTTGGTGGCCATTCTTGACCCGCGGATCTTGAACAAGGCGGGTCCCGACTGGATGTGGATGGGCGGGCGGGATGACGTCATCCGCAACCTGTACTTCAAGCCGAACGGCAGCTTCCGCCGCTACGGGCGCGCGGCGCTGCTCGTCACCTTCGTCGCCGGCTCGGCCGCCATCGCTTGGATGCTGCACCCCCTGATGTAACGCACCGCGGCGGCTGCCACTGCGGCGCCGTGCGCTTCGAAGTCCTGGCCCCGGCCGCCATCTCGGTCGAAGACTGCAACTGCTCCATCTGCCGGAAGACCGGCTATCTGCACCTGATCGTAGACAAGGCGCATTTCCAGCTCCTCCAGGGCGCCGAAACGCTCACGACTTACCGCTGGAACTCCGGGGCCGCGCAGCACCTCTTTTGCAAAGTCTGCGGAATAAAGTCATTCTATGTGCCGCGGTCGCATCCGGATGGGTACAGCGTCAATGCGCGCTGCCTGGATGCGGGGACCGTGACGCGCATGGAAATAAGACCGTTCGACGGAGCCAACTGGGAATCTTCGGCAAGGGAGAGAAAATGGGCAAAGTGATCATCGCGGCGCTGGTCCTGGGACTTTCAAGCACGGCCTGGGCGCAGAAGAAGGATTGCAGCGAGTTGAAGACCGAGATCGAGGCCAAGATCAAGAAGAACGGCGTCGACAAGTTCACGCTCGACATCGTCGATGCCGACAAGCAGGCCGAAGGCAAGGTGGTCGGCACCTGCGAAGGCGGCGCGAAGAAGATCGTCTACAAGCGCGGCTGAGAGCGCATTGGCAGCAGCCAGGCGAGCGCGCCTAGCTGCAGCAGCGCTAACACGGTAAACGCTGCCGTATAGCCGGCGGGCGAGTAGCGCCCGTCGACGATCGGAAAGAGGCGCAGCGCAGCGCCGACACCCCATTGGAAGACGAACGACAGGCTGAACATCACCACGTTCGATGCCGTATTGACGCGGCCGGTCATCTGCGGCGGGAACAGCGGCGTAAGCAATGCATAGGCGAGCGCCGCCGATATGCCGGTAAACGAGTACACGGCCAGGATGGCGCCGAGCCCGCTCTTCACCCCGGCGGCGATAAGCGCGAGCATGGCCAGCGAACAGCTCAACCCGAGCTTGTAGACCAGCATGCGCGACACGCCCGCCTGCGCGAGGCGGTCGGCTGCCGCGCCGAAGAACATCGATCCGCCGATGTAGCCGAGCGCCGTGACGAGCAGATGGTTCGCCACTTCCGGGCGCGACTGACCGGCGACATCGTAGAGCCACGGCCCGAGCCACAGTCCCTGCAACGCGACGAAGATGCCCTGGCCGAAGATCAGCGGCAACGCGATGCGCCAGAACGTAATCGAGGCGAAGATCTGCCGGAAGCCGGCAATCTGCGCGCGCAGCGTCTGGCCCTGGCCGGGCAATGCCTTCTCCGGCACGACGAGGAAAACCAGCGCCGCCGCGGCGAGCGACAGCGCGCTCAGGATGAGGAACATGCCGCGCCAGCCGAGCGACTCGACCACCGCCTCTGCCGGCGCGGTCGCGGCGAGCGAGCCGAGGCCGCCCATCGCGAGATAAAGACCATTCATGGTCGCCAGGCGCGATAGCGGAAACCACAGCGAAAACGCCTTGATCGCGCCCATCAGCCCCGCCGAGACGCCGAGGCCGATGAAGGCGCGGCCGATCGACAGCGTGGCGAGATCGCGCGCCAGCGCGAACACCAGCGCGCCGGCCGCCGCGGAGCAAAGCAGCGCCGCCACCACGCGGCGCGGACCATAGCGGTCGAGCAGCACGCCGAGCGGCAGCTGGAACGCGGCGAACGCGAGCAGGTACATCGAGGTGAGGAAGCCGAGATCCGCCGACGTGAGCGAGAACTCGACGGCCAGATCCTTCGAGATGACGGCGTTGACGTTGCGGAAGAAGAACGACAGGAAGTAGCCCACCGCGAATGGGCAGAAAACCGTCAGGACAGGTAGGCTAGCGCCCGTGAAGAAGCGGCTCATCGTCGGCATCACCGGTGCGACCGGCGCCATCTACGGCATTGCGCT
>DASWER010000656.1:0-1622 GCA_036394655.1 Burkholderiales bacterium | reverse complement strand
CACGTTGACCGACATCGCGTTGCGCCACGCCTCCGCCGGGATGTCCTGGATCGCCTGCGACGAGGGGAAGATGCCGGCGTTCAGCACCAGCATGTCGACGCCGCCGAAGCGCTTCACCGCGACGTCGAGCGCCGCGTCGATGGCCTTGGCGTCGGTGAGGTCGCACTTGAGGCCGAGCACGTCGGGCCGCTTCCACAGGGCCTCGATCGCCGGATTGCGATCCAGGCCGATCACCGCGGCGCCGCGCTTCAAGAAGGACTCGGCGCACGCCTTGCCGATGCCGGACGCGGCGCCGGTGACGAGCACTACCTCGCCGGTGAAAAGAGGAGGGTTGCCGGCCTTGCGCAGCTTCGCCTGCTCGAGATCCCAGTACTCGATGTCGAAGGTATGGCGCTGGTCGAGTGCCTGCCAGCCGCCGAGCGCCTCGGCGCGCAGGATGACGTCGATGGTGTGGTCGTACAGCTCTTCCACGATCGCCGTGTCGCGCGCGGTGCGCCCTGCGGCGGCGAAGCCGAGCGCCGGGTCGAGCGCCATGCGCGGCGCGGCGTCGAGCATGGTCTTCTTTTCCTTCGCCGCCGACGCGAAGCGCTCGAAGTATTCGCGGTACTTGCTCGCATAGCCGCCGACATCGCGGCCGAGCATCGGAAAGGGCTTGGTGCGGATGACGTGATCGGGAGTCGCCGGACCCTGCTGCGAGAGCTTCGCCAGGTCCTTGCGCTGCGCATAAGCGGCGAATTTGGCGCTGTCGTTCACGCGCAGGACGAGGGGAAATCCGGCCTGGTCCGAGATCGCGCCGCGCAGGGCGGCGATCTCCTGGCGCTTGGCGCCGGCCGGCTGCGCCGCTGGCGGCGCGACATGCCAGGCTTTCTTGCGCTGCAGGTATTCCTCGGCCATCGAGACCAGCTCGATCATGCGCTCATACGACTCGCGCGCATCCTTGCCCCACGAAAAGATGCCGTGCGAGAGCAGCACCATGCCGGTGGTGTTCTTGCCCGCCTGGCGCGGGAACTCGCGCGCGCAGTACGCCGCGAGATCGAAGCCGGCCATGATGTACGGAATGACGACCACGCGATCGCCGTAGATCTCGCGCACGCGCTTGTCGCCGTCCGGCGCGTTGGATACCGACAGCACGGCATCGGCGTGCGTATGGTCGACGTAGATGTGCGGCAGGATGGCGTGCAGGATGGTCTCGACCGAAGGCGAGGGCGCCCCGGCGCGCAGCGTGTGCGTGTTGAGCTCGTTCACCATCTGCGGATCGGACAGGCTCGGCAGCGCCGCCAGGCGCCGCACATAGCCGAGCGTCACCGGCGTGAAGCCCGCGGGCTCGATGGTCTCGAGGTCCCAGCCGCTGCCCTTCACGTAGAGGATGTCTTCCTCCTCGCCGAAGAGATTCTTCTCGCGCAGCTTGACCGAGGTGTTGCCGCCGCCGTGGAGCACGAGCGACTTGTCGCGACCGAGCAGGCGCGAGGTGTAGACGCGCGGTCCGAGCGGGCCGCGATATTCCGCGGCCTCGGAATCGCTCCAGAGGCTTTTCATGCGCAGATTATACTTTTCGCCGCATGCTCAAAATTGAATTGCGCGACTGGCGCGCGGCGCAGGCCGAAGCGAAGCGCATTCGCTTC
>DASWER010000655.1:0-2821 GCA_036394655.1 Burkholderiales bacterium | reverse complement strand
CGCGGCATGACGCCGCGCGCGAAGCGCTCCATGTTGGCGCGCGTGAGATTCGCCGGCAGCGTGCCGAACTGGCACATCACGAGAAGATTGCCGAAGCGCATCTCGCGCCAGTAGCCCTCGAACGCCTTGGTCACGGTCTCGGCGCTGCCGCAGACGAAGAGCCCGAGCTCCAGCGCCTGATCGATGGTGACGTCGCCGAACATCTGCGCTTTCGCCTTCATCACGTTCTTCAGCGACTCGCGCGAGGTGTAGCCCGGCGGCAGCAGCATCTCGAGCGGCATCTTGACGAACACGTTGCGGAACGCTTCGAAGTGCTGCTTCGCCTCGGCACGCGCGGATTCGTCGGTGTCGCCGACATAGACCGGCACCGCCCAGCCGAGCTGCCGGTCGTCGCACTGATAACCGTAGCCGGCGCACGTGTCGCGATACGACTTTAAGTAGCGCTGGACCACTTTCACTGGACTGAACGTCTGCAGATACGTGTAGCGCCGCTCGGGGTGCGACGCCCAGTCGATGGTCTCCTTGCTGCCCTGCGACGGGATCCAGATCGGCGGATGCGGCCGCTGATACGGCCGCGGCCAGAGATTGACGTACTGGACGTTGTAGTGGTGTCCGTGAAAGGCAAACGGCCCGGGCTCGGTCCAGGCGCGCACGATGAGGTCGTGCGCCTCGTGGAAGCGGTCGTGCGAGAAAGTCGGATTGACGCCGAAGGTGTGGTACTCGGCGCCGATGCCGCGCACGAAGCCGCTGATCAGGCGCCCGCCGCTGATGACGTCGATCATCGCGTGCTCCTCGGCGACCATCAGGGGATGGCTGCGCAGCGGCAGCGCGCTGCCGAGGATGGCGATCTTCACGCGCTTGGTTTTTCGGGCAAGCGCTGAGGCGGTCACGATCGGCGATGGCATCAGCCCGTACGCCGTCTGGTGATGCTCGTTCACCCCGACCGCGTCGAAGCCGAGCTCCTCGCCGTACTCGAGCTCGTCGAGATAGCGGTTGTAGAGCTTGTGCCCCTTCTCCGGGTCGAAGTTCCGGTTGGGCAGCGTCACCCAGACGGTGCCGTTCCTGCGCCCGGCCGCGAGGTCGAGGTCGGCGTACGGCATCAGATGGAACAGAACTATCTGCATGCGAAGCGCACCACGAGATCGCAGAACTCTTCCATCTTTTCCACCTGCGGCAGGTGCCCGCAGCGCTCGAGGATGTTGAGCTCGGCTTTGGGCAGCAGGCGCTTCAGCTCGTGCGCGATGCCGACCGGAAGAATGCGGTCCTGCGCGCCCCAGACGATGCTCACCGGCACGTCGATGCGGTGCAGCCATTTGGTGAGGTGCGGATCGTGCAGCCGCGGCTCCCACGCGAGGCGCGCAGTGGTGTGGCGGTTTTTCAGCGCGAGGTCGATCGATTCCGGCGTCTCCGGGATAGCGAGCCGCGCTTCGGCGTACTTCTGGTCATGGAACAGCCTGCGGACCATGGCCTCCTGCGGCAGCAGGAAGATGTCGGCCGGCTCTGCGCCGTCGGCGCGAATGCCGGCAGGGCTGACGAGCACCAGCGAGCCGATGCGCGCGGTGTTGCGCACCGCCATTTCCATCGCCATCCAGCCGCCCATGGAGCTGCCGACGACAACGGCTCCTTTCAAATCCAACTTTTGCAGGAAGTCGAGATAGAAGTACGCCACATCGTGGATGTTCTCGAGCCATTCGGGCTCGTCCGATTGCCCGTAGCCCGGGTGGTCGGGCACCAGCACATCGAAGCGCGTCGCAAGCTTCTCCATGAATGGCAGCACCACCGGAGCACCGCTCGCGCCGTGCAGAAAAACCAGCGGCGCGCCTTTACCGCCGCGGCGGTAATGCGTCTTGCAACCGTGGACCGAGACGCTGTGGTCAGTGAACGGCATGGGCGAGCTTGCGGCCGGCGACGCCGGAATCCACGATCACACCCGGAATCTCGGCGAAGTTCATCGGCGCCATGACGTGCGCGCCGGCGACGCCGGGAATCTCGGCGAGCTCGCGCAGCACGTCGATGCAGATGTCGCGGCCTTCGCGCTTCGGATCGGCGGCCTGCTCCAGGCGCGCGACCAGGGCATCGGGGATGATGGTGCCGAAGAGCTTCTCGCGCATCCAGCGCGCCGAGCGCGCCGAGGGAATCGGCGCCACGCCGATCAGGATCGGGATCTGCACGCCGCATTGCGCAAGGCGCGCGACGTAGCGGCGCACCACGCCCATGTCCATGCAGAACTGGGTCTGCACGAAGTCGGCGCCGGCGGCGATTTTCAGTTTGAGGCTGTTCGGCTCCCAGCCGGCTGGCGGATCGAGCGGCACGTCGGCCGCGCCGAGTACCACCTTGACCTGACCGTCGATCGGCGTCCCCGAGGGCAGCTTGCCCTCGGCGCGCATGCTGTTCGCCATCGCCAGCAGACCGCGGCTGTCGAGGTCGTACACCGCCTTCGCTTCGGGCTGGTCGCCGGCTTTCGGATCGTCGCCGCCCAGCACCAGCACGTTGCGGATGCCAAGCGCCATCGCGCCGAGCAGGTCGCCCTGCAGCGCAAGGCGATTGCGGTCGCGGCAGGTCATCTGGAATATGGGTTCGATTCCGCTCTGGACCAGAAAGTGCGCGGTCGCCAAGCTCGAAAGATGTACCTTGGCGCCGGCGCCGTCGGTGACGTTCACGGCAGTCGCCAGGCCTTTGAGCGGCATGGCGCGGCGCAGGAACTCGGCGGGATCGGTCGAGACCGGCGGCGTGATCTCCGCCGTGATGACGAACTGACCGCTACGCAGCCTCGCTTGGAGTTCGCTCGCGGCGCGGCGCTCGGAAACCATGGGCCGGCGAT
>DASWER010000654.1:0-2642 GCA_036394655.1 Burkholderiales bacterium | reverse complement strand
TTTGTACCTATCGCTGGCCGTCCATCTGGCGCTTGCGTTGTGGTCGCTCTACCAGCGCCGGCAACTGCGGATTCCCTTATGGGAGGCGGCGCAGCTGCTGCTGGGCCTTGCCATTCCGACGTTGCTGATCACCCATGCCGTGGGCACCCATCTCGCCAATCACCTGTATGGGGTGATCGATTCGTACACGCGAATGATGCTGGTGTACTGGTCGCGGCCGGAGATGGGAATCCGGCAGGTGCTGCTGCTTCTCGTGGCCTGGACGCACGGCTGTATGGGTGTGCATTTCTGGCTGCGCACCAAAGCGTGGTATCCGCGCCTCGCAACCGTGCTCGCTGCCCTGGCGCTGCTGGTTCCGCTGCTCGCGCTGCTTGGCTTTTTGGAAGCGATGCGCGAGATCAGCGATCTCGCGCGACGCGGCACCTGGGTCAGGGACACCTTGATCGCGGTGCATGAGCTCGGCGCGGAACAACGCCAGCGGCTCAATCGCGTGTCCGATGGCGCTCTGCTGGCGTTCGGCGCCGGCGTCGCGCTGACGCTCGGCGCGCGCCTGATCCGCAACCTCCACGAGCGGCGCTACAAGTCGATCGAGGTGAGCTATCCGGGCCGGCAGCGCATCGTGGCGCCGATTGGCTACACGCTGCTGGAGGTCAGCCGATTCGGCGGCATTCCGCACGCTTCGGTATGCGGCGGGCGCGGACGCTGCTCGACCTGCCGCGTGCGGGTGACCCGGGGCTTGCGCTTCCTGCCGGCCGCAAGCCCAGAGGAGCAGGTCGTGCTGCGCAGGATCGGTGCGGCGCCCGATGTGCGCCTGGCCTGTCAGCTGCGGCCCACTGGCGATCTGTCCATCACGCCGCTTCTTCCGCCGGGCGCAACAGCGCTCGACACCTTCGCATTGCCGGACGACGTTGCCGGGGAGGAACGCGACATCTGCGTGCTGTTCGCGGATTTGCGCGGTTTCACCCGCTTCGCCGAGCACAAGCTCCCCTACGACATCGTGTTCTTCCTCAACCGCTATTTCGAGATCATGAGCAGCGCCATCGAGCACGCCGGCGGCATCGCCAACCAGTTCACCGGAGACGGCGTGATGGCGCTCTTCGGCGTGCAGTCGGGCCCGGCGCAGGGTTGCCGCGATGCGCTCGAGGCGGCGAGGGCGATGGTCCAGCGACTCGCAGAGGTGAGCGTCGAGTTCGCCGAGGAGCTCGGCACGCCCCTGCGCCTCGGCATCGGAATCCACGCCGGCCCCGCGGTGGTCGGCCACATGGGTCGGGGAACCGCGAAATATCTCACCGCCGTCGGCGATACCGTGAATGTCGCGAGCCGCTTGCAGGATCTCACCAAGCAATATGGCAGCGCGCTGGTCATATCGGAGTCGACCGCGCAAAACGCCGGGCTCGACGTCTCGGCTTTCCCGCGTCACGAGGTGATGGTCAGAAATCGCAGCGATGCGCTCGCGATTCGCGTCGTCGGCGATCTGGCGGGAATAATTTAGACGCGGCATTTTGGAATAAGCAGAACGAGCGGCGCGGTATAGCGGGTGTGTCTCCCTAAATGGAGGAAACCCGAAATGACCGCAAGACAAAAAGTTCTCGCGCTGCCGCTGCTCTCTGCATCGCTGATGAGTTTGAGCGGAATCGCAGAAGCAGACAAGAGCTTCAAAGCGCCGGATTCCGATACCACCATCACGCTCGGCGGCTACGTCAAGGCCGACGCGATCTGGAGCGACAAGAGCGCCGGCGTTGACAGCGTCGGTGATCAGCAGCTGAACATCAATCTGGTACCCGTCGGTCCGGTCCAGCACAAGAAGGACCAGGTCACGTTCCATGCGCGCCAGACGCGGCTCTCGCTCGGCACCAGCACGCCGACGAGCTACGGCGGCATGACGACGTACATCGAGGGCGACTTCTTCGGCACGGACGGCAACGAATCGGTGACCAACTCGAACGGCTTTCGCATCCGCCACGCGTACGGCAGCCTCGGCAACTTCTCCGCCGGCCAGTACTGGACGAACTTCTTCAACGAGCAGGCCTACCCCGAGACGCTCGATTTCGGCGGCGCGGTAGGCGAGATCTTCATACGCCAGGCGCAGGTGCGCTGGACGCAGAAGTTCGGCGGCGGCGACTGGTCGGTTTCCGCCGAGAGTCCCGAATCGGTCGTGGCGGTTCCTGGCAGCGCGACGCCGTTTCGCTCGGACAGCGATCACGCGCCGGATTTCACCGGCCGCGTGAAATTCGCCGCCGGGCGCGGCAACTATTCGCTCGGCATGCTCGGCCGCAACATCCACCTCGACTCCGCCGCCGCACCCGCTGCGACCAGCGGCAAGTGGGGCGGAGCGATCGCCTTCGTCGGCATCGTACCGACGATCGGCAAGGACGATGTGCGCTTCGACCTCAACGTCGGCAATGCGATCGGCCGCTACCAGGTCCCCGGATTCCTGCCCGACGGCTACGTCGACGCGAACGGCCGCGTCCAGCTTGCGCGGCAGGAAAGCGGCTTCATCGCCTACCGGCATTTCTGGACGCCGAGCCTGCGCTCGACGCTGGAGCTTTCGGCGACCGGTTCGCGTCCGCCGGCCGGCACTGCCAATGGCATCAACCGCGCAGACCACTCGCAGCACCTGAACTTGATCTGGAGCCCGGTGA
>DASWER010000653.1:0-6760 GCA_036394655.1 Burkholderiales bacterium | reverse complement strand
GCCTGGTTGCCGGCCATGCCGTCGGTTTCGCCCTGCTGGTACCAGTTGGTCGCGCGGCACTGCTGCTCGCTCATCGAGGCGCAGCCGGCCAGCGCGCAGAGCGCCATTGCCCAGGTCCATGCTTTCATCGCACACCTCCTGTTGCCGGGCATACAGCCGCCCGCGCCGGCGTATTCCCGCCTGTCGTTACAATCGGCCGAGGAGGAAACCATGCTTCGAACCGCGTTGCTGTTTGCCGCGTCGATATCGGTCGCATTCGCGCAGGGCTATCCGAACAAGCCGATCCGGCTGATGCTCGGCTATACCGCCGGCGGTTCGGCGGAAGCCGGCGCGCGGCCGCTGGCGCGCGCACTCGAGCCTTTGCTCGGACAGCCGCTGGTATTCGAATACCGGCCCGGCGCCGCGGGCGGCGTGGCGATGGAGGTGATCGCCAAGGCGCCGGCCGACGGCTACACGCTCTATTACTTCGACAGCGGGCCGCTGACTGTCGCGCCGCACGTCGGCAAGGTCGG
Source organism: Burkholderiales bacterium (assembly GCA_036394655.1). Lineage (GTDB taxonomy): Bacteria > Pseudomonadota > Gammaproteobacteria > Burkholderiales > SG8-39 > SCGC-AG-212-J23. The sequence continues at coordinate 6,248 of DASWER010000653.1, read as the reverse complement.
CTACAACTTCCTGACCTCGTTCACCCAGCTCGGCCATGTCTGCGGCAGCGGCAGCCTGCTGGTGGTGCATGCCGCCACGCCCTTTAAGAGCGTGAGCGACGTGATCGAGCTCTCCAAGCGCGAGCCGAACAAGTGGAGCTACGGCACTTCTGGCGTCGGCGGCCCGCACCACCTTTCGGGCGAGTACTTCAAGAGCGTCACCGGCGCGAACCTGCTGCACGTGCCCTACAAGGGCGGCGGCCCGGCGATGACCGACCTGATGGGCGGCCAGATCCCGATGCTGTTCTCCTCGCTCGGCCCCGCGGTCGGCGCGGTGAAGAGCGGCAAGATCCGCGCGCTCGCGGTGACCTCGCCGGCGCGCTCGCAGGCCTTCCCCGACGTGCCGACGATGGACGAGGCAGGCCTGAAAGGCTTCGACTCCACCGCCTGGTACGGCATCCTCGGGCCCGCGGGCCTGCCGCAGGAAGTGGTCGCGCGCTGGACGCAGGCGCTAGCGAAGGCCGGCGCCGACAAGACGGTGCTCGACCAGATCAACGCCACCGGCTGCGACACCGAGATCCTCACGCCGGCGAAGACCATCGAGAAGATCAAGCTCGACAACGAGAAATGGGGCGGCGTGGTGAAGGAAGCCAACATCCGGGCCGAGTAGCCCGCAATAGGCCGCGCGGCTCAGCGCGCGCCGATGCCGATCAGGAGGTCGAGCGCCTTCTGGTACATCGCGGTGGGCGGATATTCCTCACCGCTGATCCAGCGGTGGACCTGCTCGGGCGGCACGCGCAGCGCGCTCGCAAGGCGTGCTTCGCCGCCCATTGCGGCTGCGGCGCGCTGCAGCGCTTCGGTGTGGACGGTCTGTTTCCCCATGGTCGGGATACCTCCCGCAAGGCACGGGCCGCTGTCGCCGTTTTCGGTACAGGCATGCGCTGAGTAGAATTCTGCTGGCCAACAATAACGAGGGGGGATCATGCAAAACGGGAGGCTCTGGCTCGCCGTCCTGGCGGCTGCCATAACTGCGGCCGCAACCAACGTCCACGCGCAGGCGCCGCTCGAGCGCGGTAAATATCTGGTCGAGGGAATTCTTACCTGCGGCAACTGCCACACGCCGCGCGGGCCGAAGGGCGTGCTCGACACCGCGAACCGGCACGCCGGCGGTCCGCAGGTGTGGGAGACCGCCGAGTACCGCGTGCGACCGTCGAACATCACGCCCGACAAGGACAGCGGCATCGGCGGCTGGAGCGCCGCGCAGGTGACGGCGGCGATGCGCGACGGCAAGCGGCCGAATGGCCAGCAGATTTCGCCGCAGATGCCGTATCCCTTCTACGGAATTTTCACGCCGGCCGATCTGGATGCGGTGGTGGCTTACGTCCAGTCGCTCCCGCCGGTATCGCGCAAGGTCGAGCCGCCGGTCTACAAGGTGAAGCAGATGGTGGTCGACGTGCCGCCGGGCGCGGAGAAGCCGATGCCCGAGAGCGCGCTGAAGGATCCGGTGAAGCGCGGCTTCTACCTCGCCAGCATCGGCCATTGCATGGAATGCCACACGCCGATGGCGAACGGCCGCCGCGACTTCAAGAACGCGCTCGGCACCGGCGGCGAGAAGTTCGAAGGCCCCTGGGGCGTCACCGTGGCGCGCAACATCACGCCGCACAAGCAAATCGGCATCGGTGCCTGGAGCGACGACGAGATCAAGCGCGCCATCACCGAGGGCGTACGCAAGGACGGCTTCAAGCTGCGCCCGCCGATGGGCTTCGATTGGTACGCGACGATGACCGACGCCGATCTTTCCGCGATCGTCGCCTACTTGAGGACGATTCCGGCGAAGTAAAGGCGGCCTATTCGGCCTTGATGCCTGCGCTCTTGATGAGGGGCCACCACTTGTCGATTTCGGCCTTGTGGTGAGCGCCGAGTGCGGCGGGCGATTGCTGCTCGCGCGAGGGGATTTCCTGCCCCAGGTCCACGAGCCGCTGGCGCACGCCGGAGTCGAGCAAGGTCTCCATGATCGCGGCATTGAGTTTGCCGACCACCGGCTTGGGCGTGCCGCGGGTGGTCCAGATGCCGTGCCAGACGGACATGTAAAAGCCGGGTAGACCGGCCTCGTCGACTGTCGGAATTTCCGGCGCCGCCTGCAGACGCGTGCTCGACGTCACGGCATAGGGGCGCACCCTCCCGGAACGCACCAGCGGCAGAGAATTGGCCGCCTGGTCGAACGAGACGTCGATCTGACCGGAAATCAGGTCCTGCATCGCCGGCGCGGCGCCGCGGTAGTGAATGATCTGGACCTTCGTCCCGGTAACTTGCTGGAAATATGCCGAGCTGACGTGCGCGGGCGTGCCGGCGCCGCCGGTGCCGAAGGAAACCTTGTCCTGGTTCGCTTTGACCCAGGCCACCAGCTCCTTCAGATCGCGCGCCGGCACCGCGTTCTTCGAGACGATGATCTGCGGATTGCTGGCGACCATCGCGAGCGGCTCGAAATCCTTTTGCAGGTCGTACGGCAGCTCGTAGATCGCGCCATTCACTACGTGCGTGCCGATGTGGCCGATGCCGAGCGTGTAGCCGTCGGGCGTTGCGCGCGCGATGCGGCCGACGCCGATCGTGCCGCCCGCGCCGGTGGTGTTCTCCACCACCACGTTCTGCCCGAGCGAGCGCGTCATGCGCTGCGCCAGGATCCGCGCGATCGTGTCGGTCGGCCCGCCGGCCGAGAACGGCACGACCAGTGTCACAGGATGCGTGGGAAATTCCTGCGCGCCAGCCGCCAATGCGAGCAGGAAAACAGCAATGCCAGCAACGATGCGCCTTATGCCCATTGATCCCCCTTGTACTACTCGGTGAGCTTGATGCCGGCCTCTTTCACCAGCTTGGCAAAATACTCGGTGATCCCGCAGCTGCATTCTCTTCGCGAAGATCTACAAAGACCTGTTCGCGCTGCAGCGCCGGGAGTCGCGCTAGATCGCCGAACCGGGTGATTAGGAGCGCTTGGTGGCAAGCCGCGCGCCTTCGGACATTGCCTTGAACTTCTCCCAGATTACCTTGGGGTGCACTTCCGTCTTGTAGCAGGCCTGGGAGGAGAACCCGCAATCGGCGCTGGCGATGACGTGCTCTGCGCCCACGATCCGCGCATATCGAGCCAGGCGTTCGGCGATCCACTCCGGATGCTCGACGATGTTGCTTGCATGGGTGATTACACCCGGCATCAGAACTTTCCCGGGCGCCAGACGAGTCGACTCGAACACGTGGTACTCATGCTCATGCCGGGGGTTTGCACCCTCGAAGGAGTAGTAGCGGGCCTTGACCTTCAGCATGTGGCCGACCACATCCTTGAGTTTCGAGTCGAAAATGCGCGGTCCCTCATTGATCCCGTAACAAGTGTGGAAGCGGACTTTTTCCTCCGGGATGCCGCGCAGTGCGTGATTCAGGACCTCGACGAACAGGCCCGCCTTCTGCTCGCGCCGCGTTTGGTCGTACCGGAGATCTGAATAGACTTCCGACAGGAACGGATCGTCGATCTGCAGCAAAAACCCGGCATCGACAATCGCTTTGTACTCGTCACGCAGCGCGTCGCCGACCGCGTGGAAGTATTCCTCGTCGCTCGAGTAGTACTCGTTCAAGCCCGCACCACTAGGGGCGATCGAAGGCACGAAAGCCTCGGCGGCACTGCGGCCGCGCAACGCGGCTTGCAGATTGGCAAGGTCGCGCTCGAGGGCTTCCTTTCCGATATAGCTGACGGGGCCGGTGCACACCATCGGGTGGATGGGAGCAACACCGCCTCCACCCATTGCCCGCGCGAAGTAGTCCTTGTAGTACTCCGGGAACGCTGCAACCTCGGCCTCGAAGAACGGCACCTTCATGCCGGGCCGAGTCTCGAAGCCCTTCAGGCGCTCGCGTACGTAGGTAAAGAACCCCGGCTTGGACTGCTCGCCGTCCGTGACGATATCGATGCCGCATTCCACCTGCTTGGCGACGACGTCGGACACGGCGTCGCGGACCTTTGCATCGTAGGCCGCACGATCATAGGGGGCGCCGCTCAGCCGCGCCTTCATCATGTCGAGCAGGTCGTGCGGTCGCGGCAGGCTGCCGACATGGGTGGTCAGGATCCGCTTTGCCACGGCAGTCCTATTTCATCCTGGCCTTGACAGGATCTTTGACGTTTTCCAGGCGGTCGATGGGAACGTTGACCAGCTCGTTGCCCACTTTGCGCACCTCGTAGATATAAACCGTCTGGATCACGTCGCGGGTTTCGGGGTCGATCGACATCGGGCCGCGCGGGCTTTCCCACGACAGGCCTTTCGCTGCGGCGATCAGAGAATCGCCGTCAGTCTTGCCGCCCGTCTTCTTCAATGCCTCGTAGATGAGGTGCATGCCGTCATATCCGCCCAGCGAGAATTGATCCGGGTTTCGCTTGTGCAGCTGGTTGTGCAGCCGGACGAATTCGCGATTAAGCGCACTGTCGCGCTTGTAGTCGTAGTGCCACGCCGTCACGATGCCGAGCGCGGCATCACCGACGCTCTTCAGCACGGGTTCCGAGGTCGCTTCGCCTGAGCCGAGCAGCCGGACCTTCTTTGGGTCGACGCCGCGCTCGGCGAAGGCCTTTGCCAACGCTGCCGGCTGTGCGCCGCCGGGCACGAAGTAGAAGATTGAAGGCGTCTTCACATCGATGGCACGCTGCACGTAAGGCGAGAAGTCGGCGTTCACCACCGGATAGCGCACCGAGCCGAGCACGCTGCCGCCGGCTTCCTTGAAGGCGCGGATGAAGGCGGCCTCGATATCGTGCCCGGGGCCATAGTCGGCAACCAAGGTGTAGGTTTGCATGATGCCGTTGCGCACGGCCCACGCGCCGAATGGCTCGATCGCCTGCGGTGAGGTGATGGAGACGCGTGTCACGTAGGGCGAGCGGGTGGTGATGGTCGACGTACCCGCGTTCATCACCACCATGAACTTTTTGGCCTCGGCCGACACGTCGGCCGCCGCCATCGTGTTCGGGGTGAGGAGGAAACCGGTGAGGATGTCCACCTTGTCGCGGACGATCAGCTCCTGCGCGAGCCGTTTCGCAACGTCCGGCGCGACGCCGCCGACATCGCGGCGAATGATCTCGATTTTTCTGCCGCCCACCGTGTCGCCGTACTTCTGCATGTACGTGCGTACGCCGTTGTCGAGCTGCACCCCGGCATCGGCGAACTGGCCGGAGGTGACATTGATCATTCCGATGCGGATGGTCTGCTGCGCGAGGGCAGCGACAGGTGCGACGCAAAGTGCGGCAAGCCATAGCTTCCGGGTCATGGCGCTCCTCCTGTGATCGGCATTGTAGGCAGCGCCTAGGGGTGGCGGACGTCGCTGAAGTAGCCGGGCTTTGCGACCCGCCGCAACGGCGGATTCCGAGCCAAGTATGGCGTCCCCACGGGGATTCGAACCCCGGTTACCGCCGTGAAAGGGCGATGTCCTAGGCCTCTAGACGATGGGGACTGCGGAGGCTGTGCTATCAGTCGGTTGGTGGAGGTAACCGGGATCGAACCGGTGACCTCTTGCATGCCATGCAAGCGCTCTCCCAGCTGAGCTATACCCCCAACCAGGGGCGGAATTATATCAAGGAGGATGTTACGAGCTACACGGACCCAGGCGCCGCGCGCTGATCTGCGAGCGGGTGGAGAACTTCATTCCCTGCGCCTCGCCGTCGAGATCGAGGTTGCCGTCCATGGTCTGCGCGGTGTAGCGCATCTTGCCCGAGCCGCGTACCGGGACGCGGCCGGTGCATTGCACGTCGAAGGTGAATTCGCTGCCGGTATCTTTCTGGTTGGTGAATTGGCAATCGCCCTTCGTACCGGCGTCGCCCAGCACCTTCGCCGGATCGTTGGCCTGGTCCTGCGTGATGCAGCGCGTGTTGACGATCGCGCCGGGCTTCGGAGCGAATGCGCCGAGGCCTTCGGCGGCGATATTGACGGTGAACTCCCAGTTGCCCGGCTGGATGGTGTCGGCGTGAGCGAGCGATGAAACGGCGAGCGAGGCGGCAAAGAGCCATTGACGCATGTTCAATCCTGGTCGAGGTGAAGGGACAGGCGGTGCAGCACGGTCTCGCGGCCGAGGAGCTCGAGCACCGCGTCGATGGAAGGCGTCTGGCTGCGTCCGGTGACCAGGCGCCTGAGCGGCATCGCCACCTGCGGCATCTTGAGCCCGCTCGACTTCACCACCTCCTTGATGACCTCGGAAAGCGCCGCGCGTTCCCAGCTCACGGTGGAAAGGCGCGCTTTCAGCATGCGCAGCGC
>DASWER010000652.1:0-2396 GCA_036394655.1 Burkholderiales bacterium | reverse complement strand
CCCAATTTGGGAGATGTGCTCTTCGGCAAGACGCAGCGTCGCGTACTCGGCCTGCTGTTCGGCGACGCGGAGCGCAGCTATTTCGCCAACGAGATCGTGCGCCTCGCCGCCTCCGGCACCGGCGCCGTGCACCGCGAGCTCGCCGCGCTCGAGGGCGCCGGCCTCATCGCGGCGACGCGCGTAGGCAACCAGAAGCACTACCGGGCGAACCGCGCCTCGCCGATCTTCGAAGAGCTGCGCGGCATCGTCCTCAAGACCTTCGGCGTCGTCGGCGTCCTGCGCGAGGCGCTGGCGCCGCTCGCGCCGAAGATCCACGCGGCGTTCATCTATGGCTCGCTGGCCAAGGGCACCGACACCGCAGCCAGCGACATCGACCTGATGATCATCGGCGACGACGTTTCCTACTCGCAGGTGCTGGAAGCGGGTGCCCGGGCCGAGCGCCGGCTCGGCCGGAAGGTCAACCCCACGGTGTACAGCCCTGCCGAGCTGCGCAAGAGGCTCGACGACGGAAATGCGTTCGCGAGCCGTGTCATCGCGCAGCCGAAGATATTCGTTATCGGATCGGAAGATGCCCTCCGACCCGCTCCAAAACCTCGTAGGCGCAAGGCAGCTCAAGGCTGAGCCGCCGGACCGCAAGGAGTTCGAAAGGCTCGTGCAATCAGGCCGCGCAAGGCTCGCTGACGCGCGCCGCCGGGAGAATTCGTGGGAGAGCCGCTTCGATCTCGCCTACAACGCGGCGCACGCCCTGGCGCTCGCCGCGTTGCGCCGCGCCGGCTACCGCTCGGAGAACCGCTACCTCGTGTTCCAGTGCCTTGCGCACACCGCCGCCCTTGCGGCGGGTGACTGGCGCGTACTGGCTCTCGCTCACGAGCGGCGCAACCAGGCCGAATACAGCGGCGAGTACAGCATCGATGAGCGTCTGCTGGCCGAAGTGATCCGCGCCGCGGAACTTGTCCTGGCGAAACTCGTGGAGGCTGGGCCGCCGAAATAATTACGGCCCTGGCCCCGAATTGATTCGCCAATCCGCAGAGTTACGCGTAGACTCCGCCCTCGCAGTTTTTTAGACCCGCCCGCCCTCTCGCAGTCCTGTCGAAGTTTTCCTTCGGTCTGGCATAGCGGTTAAAGGCTTGGCGCCACCAAGGAAATGCCATGAGCTTCTCGACGCTCGGTCTGGATTCGTCCCTTTTGGATAACCTGCAGCGCCTCGGCTACACCGGCCCGACGCCGGTGCAGCGCGAAGCGATTCCCGCGGTGCTGGCGGGCGGCGATCTCATCGTCTCGTCGCAGACCGGCAGCGGCAAGACCGCGGCCTTCGTGCTGCCGGGGCTGCAGCGCCTGCGCACGCCGGCAAAGATCCCGGGCAACGGCCCGCGCATGCTGGTGCTCGCGCCCACGCGCGAGCTGGCGATGCAGGTGCAGAAGGCGATCCACGGCTACTGCAGCGGGCAGAAGCTGCTCACCACGCTGCTCGTGGGCGGCATGCCGTTCGGGCTGCAGCTCTCGCAGGTGAGGAAGCCGGTGGACATCGCGATCGCCACGCCGGGCCGGCTCAAGGACCACATGGACCGCGGCAGCGTAGATCTCTCGCGCGTCGAGCTGCTGGTGCTCGACGAGGCCGACCGGATGCTCGACATGGGCTTCCAGGAGGAGATCGATTCGATCATCGCGCGCGTGCCGAAGGAGCGCCAGACGCTGCTGTTCTCGGCGACGCTCGCCGGCGTGGTCGGCCAGCTCGCCGGCCGCGTGACGCGCCACCCGAAGCGCATCGAGATCGGCGGGCGCCAGGAAACGAAGCCCGACATCACGCAGCACGCGCTGATCGCCGACAACCAGGAGCACAAGGTGCGCATGCTGGATGCGCTGCTGCGCGAGACCGACGTCACGCAGGCGCTGGTCTTCACCGGCATGAAGCGCACGGCAGCGGAGCTGACCATCGCGCTGGTGGAAAAAGGCTTTACCGCGGGCGCGCTGCACGGCGACATGCACCAGAAAGAGCGCACCCGGACGCTGAACCGCCTGCGCGACGGCAGCATGCGCGTGCTGGTGGCGACCGACGTCGCGGCGCGCGGCATCGACGTGCCGGGCATCAACCTGGTGGTGAACTACGACGCGCCACGCATGGCGGAGGACTACGTGCACCGCATCGGCCGCACCGGCCGGGCGGGACGCGCCGGCGTCGCCGTCACCTTCCTCGGGCGCGACGACCGCAATCTCGTGCGCCAGATCGAGCGCTTCACCGGCAACAAGGTGTCGATGATTGAGATCGAGGGCCTCGAGCCGCGCACGCGCATCGACGAGGCGCCGAAGTGGCGCAAGAAGGCGCCCCGGCCGCACAGCGGCAGCCGCCCGCAGGCGCGCGAGAGCTACGGCGCCCGGCGCCACAGCCGCTAGACGCG
>DASWER010000651.1:0-4573 GCA_036394655.1 Burkholderiales bacterium | reverse complement strand
TTCAAGGGCATCGAGCCCAGGAGCGAGGTGCGTGAGCCGGCCGAGCTCAAGGCCGAGGCGTCGCTCGCGGATACACCGGTATCGGCAACATGGCCAGAGCTCGACTGGTGGAAGCGCTTCGGCGATGCGCAGCTCGATACGCTGGTCGAAGAGGCGCTCGGCGGCAGCGCGAACATCCGCCAGGCGCGTGCGCGCATCGATCAGGCGCTCGCCGCGGCGCAGATCGCCCGTGCGCCGCTCGGGCCGCAGCTCAATGCAACCGCCGATGTCACGCGGCAGCGGTTCTCGGAAAACTACATTTTTCCCGCGCCGATCGGCGGCTCGAGCTACACCACGACGCAGCTCGCCCTGAGCGGCGGCTACGACCTGGATTTCTGGGGCCGGAACCGCGCGGCCTACGAGGCGGCGCTCGGGCGCTCGCGCGCCGCGCAGGCCGAAGGCTTCGCCGCTCGCCTGGTGCTCTCCTCGGCCGTTGCCGGCGTCTACGTGCAGCTCGCACGCTCGTTCGATCAGCTCGACCTCGCGCGCCGCGAGCTCGCCGACCGCGAAGCGGTGCAGCGCCTGACGACCGACCGCGTGCGCGCCGGCCTCGATTCCAGGCTCGAGCTGAAGCAGGTCGAGACCTCCATCCCCGCGGCGCGGGTGCGAGTGGCGCAGATGGAAGAGCAGGTCGCGCTTGCGCGCAGCCAGCTCGCCGCGCTGCTCGGCAAAGGCCCCGACCGCGGTCTCGCGATCGAGCGCCCGACGCTGCGCGCAGCGCGCGTCGCCCTGCCCTCTCGGCTGCCGGCGGACCTGCTAGGGCGGCGTCCCGATGTCGTCGCGAGCCGCTGGCGCGCCGAGGCTGCGGCGCGCGACATCGCCTCGGCGAAGGCGCAGTTCTATCCGGACATCAACCTCTCGGCGCTGATCGGCGTGCAGTCGGTGAACCTGTCGAAGCTGGTGCAGACCGGAAGCGCGATCCCGTCGGTCGGCGCCGCGGTTCGGCTACCGATCCTGGAGGGTGGACGGCTGCGCGGCACGCTCGCCGCGCGCGATGCCGACTACGATCTCGCGGTCGAGCAATACAACCAGACGCTGTCCGACGCGCTGCGCGAGGTGGTCGACCAGCTCACCTCGCTGCGCTCGGTGGAGACGCAGCGTGGCGAAGTCGATACCGCCCTCGCCGCGGCGGAAGAGGCCTATAGCCTCGCGGTCACGCGCTACAAGGCCGGCATCGGCAGCCTGCTGCAGGTGTTCACCGCCGAGATGCAGGTCCTCGAGCAGCGCACGCTGCGCACGGATTTGCTGTCGCGCGAGCTCACCCTGTCGATCGGCCTGATCCGCGCCCTCGGCGGCGGCTTCGACGTGCAGGTGGCGATGCAATGAAACGACGGCTGCTGCTCATCGGCGTGCTGTCGGTCTTCATCCTCGCGGGCGCCGGCTTCACGCTGTGGTGGCTGCTCCATGGGCAGTACCACGAGACCACCGACGACGCCTACGTCAGCGGCAATCTCGTGCAGATCACGCCGCAGGTCGCTGGCACGGTGCTCGCGATACGCGCCGATGACACCGACTACGTGAAGAGCGGCAATACGCTGGTCGAGCTCGACAAGGCCGACGCGCAGACGGTGCTCGCCCAGGCGGAGGCGCAGCTCGCGAAGACAGTGCGCTCGGTGCGCACTTTGCGCGCGACCAGCACCGAGGCGCAGGCCAACGTGGCGCTGCGGCGCTCCGATCTGCGCAAGGCCGAGCAGGACCTCGCCCGGCGCCGCAGCGTCGAATCGACCGGCGCGGTGTCGGGCGAAGAGCTGCAGCACGCGGTGGACGCGGTCAATGCGGCAAGGGCCGCGCTCGACGCCGCCCAGAAGCAGCTCGAGGCGCAGCGCGCCATGGTCGACCGCACCGAGGTGCACGATCATCCCGATGTGCGCCGCGCCGCCGCCCAGGTGCGCGAGGCATTTCTCGCGTACTCGCGAACGCAGATCCCGGCGCCGATTTCCGGCTTCGTCGCCCGGCGCACGGTGCAGCCCGGGCAGCGGGTCAGCCCGGGGAACGTCCTGATGACGATCGTGCCGCTGCACGACGCCTGGGTCGATGCCAACTTCAAGGAGAACCAGCTCGCGCACCTGCGTCCCGGGCAGCCGGTGACCTTGATCGCCGACGCTTACGGCCGCTCGGTCGAGTTCCACGGCCGCGTCACCGGCTTCAGCGCCGGCACCGGCAGCGCCTTCGCCTTGCTGCCGGCGCAGAACGCGAGCGGCAACTGGATCAAGGTGGTGCAGCGCGTGCCGGTGCGCATCGCGCTCGATCGGCGCGAGCTGCAGGAGCACCCCTTGCAGATCGGCCTGTCGATGAAGGTCGACGTCGACACGCACGAGCGCTCCGCCACCCGGCTGCAGCAGGTGGAGCGCTCGAGCCCGGTCTACGAGACCAAGGCCTTCGGCTCCACCGACGCGGAGGCCGACGAGCGCATCGAGCGCATCATCGCCGAGAACGCCGCCGCGCCCGCCGTCAGGTCCGTCAGGCGCTAGGCCGCCATGGCCGAACCGGCAGATCAGCAACCCTTCGAAGGCAGCGCGCGGGTCATGGCGTCGCTCGCCGTCGGGCTGGCGACGTTCATGAATGTGCTCGACACGTCGATCGCCAACGTTTCGATTCCCGCGATCGCCGGCGACCTCGGCGTCTCGCCGAACCAGGGCACCTGGACCATCACGTCTTTCGCGGTGGCCAACGCCATCTCGGTGCCGCTCACCGGGTGGCTCACGCAGCGCTACGGGCAGGTGCGTCTGTTCCTCGCGACCACCGCGCTGTTCGTCGTCGCCTCCCTGCTGTGCGGCCTGGCGAGCTCGATGCCGATGCTGATCTTCTTCCGCGTGGTGCAGGGCGCGGTCGCCGGGCCGATGATCCCGCTCTCGCAGACGCTGCTGCTTTCGACCTACCCGCGCGAGAAGGCCGGCATGGCGCTCGCCATGTTCTCGCTCACCATCCTGGTCGCGCCGGTCGTCGGGCCGGTGCTGGGCGGCTGGATCACCGACAACTTCTCCTGGCCCTGGATCTTCTTCATCAACATCCCGGTCGGCTTGATCTCGCTCGCGATGACCTGGACGCTCTACCGCAACCGCGAGACGCCGCGCGTCAAGACGCCGATCGATAGCGTCGGCCTGGTGCTTCTCGTGGTGTGGGTCGGGGCGCTGCAGCTGGTGCTCGACAAGGGCAAGGACCTCGACTGGTTCGAGTCGCCGGAGATCATCGCCCTCGCGATCGCGGCCGCGCTCGCCTTCTGCCTGTTCCTGGTCTGGGAGTTGACCGACAAGCACCCGGTGGTGGATTTGTCGCTGTTTCGCAACCGCAACTTCTCCACCGGCACCATCGCGATCTCGCTCGCCTACGCCGCCTACTTCGGCAGCATCGTCCTGCTGCCGCTCTGGCTGCAGCAGTTCATGGGCTACACCGCGACCGACGCCGGCCTGGTGCTCGCCCCCGTGGGCGTGCTCGCGATCGTCCTCACGCCGCTCGTCGGGCGCTTCGGCAATCGCATCGACACGCGGCTGCTGGCGACGACTTCACTGGTGATCTTCGCGATCGTGGCCTGGATGCGCTCCGGGTTCACCTCCGAGGTGGACATCATGACGCTGGTCTGGCCGACGGTGCTCCAGGGAGCAGCGGTGTCGTGCTTCTTCATTCCGCTCACCGCGCTGGCGCTCGGCGGCCTGCGCTCGGACCAGATCGCGGCAGCGTCCGGCCTCAACAACTTCCTGCGCATCACTGCCGGCGGCTTCGCCACCTCGATCGCCACGACGCTCTGGGAGGCCCGCGCCGCCCTGCATCATGCGCGTATCGTCGAGCGCATTACCCCGTCCGATCCGGCGGTGAACGCCACACTGCAGTCGCTCAGCGCCCTCGGCATGTCGCCCGAGCAGCAGTACGGCTTTCTCAACCAGCTGGTGAACCGCCAGGCGTTCACGCTCTCCGCACTCGATCTGTTCTACGGCTCGGCGCTGCTGCTGGTCGCGCTGATCCCGTTTTTGTGGATCGCGCGCCCGCCGCGCCGCGGCGCCGGCGCTGCCGCCGCCGGCGCGCACTGACGCGCCTTACTTCGCCGCGGCCGGGAACGCCGGCAGCTTGCCGATATCGCGCAGGTCGTGCTGGATGATCACGGTCGCCTTGAGGTTCCCCGCCACCTTCTTCACGCGCTCGAGCGAAGCCACGGTGGCAGCGCGGTCGTAGTTGAAGCTCGGCACGCCGTTGCTGTCGTAGTTCTCGTGGAAATGCGCCAGGTCACCCATCAGGATCACGTTGCCCTTTTCCTTCAGCTTGACGAGCAGGCTGCTATGGCCCGGCGTGTGCCCCGGCGTCCTCAGCATGACCACCGTACCGTCGCCGAACACGTCCTTGTCCAGCACCTGCGGCTCGACCTTTCTGCCGCCGCCCATCCAGTCCTTGAATCCCGCGGTGTTTGCGCCCTGCATCGGCGGCTGCGCCGTGATGCCGTCCCAGTCGCCCTTGCCGATCAGCAGCGTCGCGTTGGCGAAAGGCTCGAGCTGGCCGGTGTGGTCGGCGTGGAAGTGGCTGATGCCGACGTATTTCACCTGCT
>DASWER010000650.1:0-3813 GCA_036394655.1 Burkholderiales bacterium | reverse complement strand
TCTTCGGGCGAGCGCATCGCGGTGACCGGCCCTTCCTGGTAGAGCTCGCCGTCGGCCCACGAGCGCAGCACCAGCCTCTCCCAGTGCGGCTTCACTTCGTCGTAGCGCCAGGCGTCTTTCGCGGTCGGCTTCGAGCAAAGCTGCTTCGAGAGCGAGACGCCGATGGTCTCGGCCTTGCGGTCGGTGTGGTCCGAGCCGACGGTGACCCAGAGGCCATCGGGCTTCGCCAGCAGCACGAATTCCACCTCGCCGCTGGTGTCGGGACCGGACACCTGGATCTCGGCAGCCTGGGTGAGGAGGTTCGCGGAGACGCGATAAAAAATCGGCGTGGTCTTCGGCGCCTTGACCCCGATGGTCTCGAGCTCCTTGATGTGCTTCCTGAGGGCGGCTTCGTCGCGGCCGGTCCATCCTGCGATCACCAGCTGTTCAAAGCTCATGCGACTTTGCGCTTCGCAGCGGGCGACGGAATGTCATAGGTCGCCATCAGGTCGTCGACCACGCGGTGGAACTCCTGCCACGGCGCCTCGCGGAAGCTGTGGTTGCGCACGATGAAGGAGGCGCCGGCATAGAACTTCTCGTACTGCAGGTGCCGGCCGGCGAACTCGGAGCCGATGAGATCCCAGACCAGCTTGTAGAGCTTCATGCGCTCGAGCGCGGCGAGCTGGGGCGTCTGCCAGTATTTCTCGAACAGCTCCCTGAGCTTGGGATCGTGCATGACCGACACGTCGGCCGGCATCTGGAACACGCCGCCGCCGACCAGCTCGCGCAGCGCATCGATGATCGAAGAGTGGCTCTCGGTGCACCAGTTGAGCGCCGCGTACATGTAGCGGCGGTTGAAGGTCTTCCAGCCTGCGGGCCAGTCCTCGGCGTCCTGGATCTGGCCGGCGATCATGCCGCCGAGCGCGGCCTCGAGCGCGGCGAAGCGGCCGAGCACCTCGCGCACCGCCGGCACCTCGTTGGCACCGGAGGCGTGCGCGATCTTGCTCGCCAGGCCGACGATCAGCTTCATCTTCGCGTGGAAGCGCACGTTCGACTGGTGGTTGCCGTAGCAGTGCCCGGGCGTCTTGATGTAGATCTCGCGCGCGAGGATCGCGTCCAGGTGCACGAAGACGCGCTCCCAGGGCACCTTCACGTTCTCGCACATCACCATCGAGTCGGTCTCGTCGAAGCGCCAGGTGAGGGGGTTCTCGAACTCGCAGGAGGCATCGCGCTCGAAGGACTTCCTCGACCAGAGCGTGACGCCCGGGGTGTTGACCGCGATGGCGCAGGTGACCGATTCGGCGAGCTGCGTCGGCGCGAGCGGCAGCAGGTTGCCGATCCAGATCTCGTTGGCGAACACCGCGCCGGTGGCGAGCATCTTCATGCCGGTGATCACCAGGCCGTCGTCATCCTCGCGGACCACCCTCAGGGAGGGCACCGGCAAGTTCTGCTTCTGGTAGAACTCCGGATTGCGCGCCGCCTGCGGCGGCAGCACGGCATAGACGCTGTAGACGTCTTGGCTCCGCATGTGCTCGTAGTAGCGCTGCAGGTTTTCCGAATATTTGCCAAACACCTCAGGGTTCATCGCCATGCCGGTGACGAAGCTCGAGACATGGTCGGGCGAGCGCCCGAGCAGACCATGGCTCAGCGCGGCGATCGCGCGGTGCAGCCGGGTTCGCTGCGCGAGATCGTCTTTGGTCTTGGCGCGCAGGAAATAGGCGCTGTAGCGCTCCTTGCCCTCGGCGAAGCTGAACGCAGGATCGGTGCGCTTCAGGTCGTAGATCGCCGCCATCGAGCGGGCGCCGTTGCGAAATGCCGGATGCGTGGTGACGTCGTCGACCCGCTCCGAGCCGATATAGACCACACGCCCGTCCTTCAGGGACTCGAGATGCTCACTTCCGCTTTTCAGCATGGCCTGCCTCCTTCCCGGAGGTCTCGTAATAGTGGATTTCGTGCAGGATGCAGCCGCCTTTCGAAGTGAAAGGACCATGGTGCACCCCCGGCGGACGGCAGGCGTAGGTCGGCGCGAAGCACTGCTCGCCGCCGCGGCCCTGCGCGTCGTTGCCCACGATCAAATCTCCATGCACCACGTAGACTTCTTCCCAGTGGTCGTGCACGAAAGGCTCGGTGGAAAATGCGCCCGGCTCGATCTTGAGGAGCCGCGTGCGGCTGCCGGTCTTTTTCACTTCATCAAGATCGGAGGCCAGGATCTTCTGGTAGAAGCCCGGCGGATAGTTCGGCGGCGGCTCCCAGCCCGCCTTCAGATCGACTTTGACGAACTCGAGATGCTGCTTGGACTTCATCAGGCGCCCTCCTCGTTGGCGTCGAGCCATGGCGCGCGGAACGCTTCTTCCTGCGCCATCGCCTGGTGGATCACGCTGCCTTCGAACGGCGGAAAGCGCTCGAAATCCTCGCGCGCTTCGGCGCGCGCCGGCGAGCGGAAGGCGGCCTGCATCGATTCGAGCGATTCGAATTCGAGCTGCGCGAGGAGCACCGAGCGGCCGCGGCTCACCGCAAACGGGTCCTGCCACTCGAGCGGCGTGTGCAGCATCACGCGCCTCATTCCCGGCCAGCGCGCGAGGATCGGCACGTGGTGCTGGCGGTAATGCGCGACGAACGCCTCGCGCTCGGCGAGCTCGATGTCGTAGCGCACGAAGTAGGAGACGCTCATGCAGCCTTGGCGTCGTGCAGCATGAACTGCAGCATCGCTACGGCGCGATCGCCAGAGGCGACCAGGTCGCGCGCGAGCAGCCTCAGCTGCCGGAAGCGCCGCGCGTCGAGCCGCTCGAACAGCACGTCGTTCACACGCCGCTGGAACGGCGCGAGACGCTCGAGCAGCTCGCGGCTCTTTTCGTTCGAGCGCAGCAGCACGCGGCGGCCGTCGCCGGGGTCCGCAACCTTTTCCAGGATGCCGCGCGCCACCAGCTTGTTCGCCTCGATGGTGATGAAGGCGCCGGAACGGTGCAGGCGCGCCGCCACTTCGCCGACCGAGAGCAGTCCCGGCGCGCGGCTCACCAGCATCAGGATCTCGTACTGGGCGCCCGACATGCCGACCAGGGTGGCGAAGGCGTCGCGGCAATGGTCGAGCCGGTGGCCGTACGCGATCAAATCATGAATCAGCCCGCGGAACTCGGCGTCCGAGCCGTCGACCAGCAGCGCGGTGCGCGAGACCGTGGCGGGGGGCGTGCTCTTGCGCCGTGACCGGGCCATTGACCGCGGCATTCTGGACTCGCAAAATTAGCTTTGTCAATTAGCTTTCTCATCAAAGCATGCGCGTACTGATTGCGGGCGCCGGGCCGGTCGGCCTCGCCGCGGCCAACGTGCTCGAGCACGCCGGCGTCGCGGTGCGCGTGCTCGAGGCCGAGGCGCGGCTGCCGCAGAGCCTGCGCGCCTCCACCTTCCAGCCGCCGACGCTCGACCTGCTCGCGCGCTTCGGCGCCACTGCGCGCCTGATCGAGATGGGGCGCATCGCGCGCCAGGTGCAATACCGCGACCGCGCGGGCTGGATCGCCGAGCTCGACTTCGGCGTGCTCGCCGACGACACGCAGCATCCGTTCCGCGTGCAATGCGAGCAGTACCGGCTCAACCAGGTGCTGGCCGAGCGCCTGCATGACATTCGATTCGGCGCACAGCTGACCGCGGTGGATCAGGATACCGATGGCGTCACGGTGACGATCAACGGCGCCGAGACGCTGCGCGCCGACTGGCTGATCGGCGCCGACGGCGGCAGGAGCCGCGTACGCGAGGCGCTCGGCATCGCGCTCGAGGGCTTCACCTGGCCGGAGCGCTTCCTCGTCGCCAGCACGCCGTTCGATTTCGCGCAGGTGGTGCCGC
>DASWER010000649.1:0-3539 GCA_036394655.1 Burkholderiales bacterium | reverse complement strand
ACGCCGCGTCGCGTGTGGGAGGCGTTGCAAAGGGCAGGGTGAAAGTCGAACGCATCACGTTCCTGGGCGCCGAGGGGCAAAAGCTCGCGGCGCGCCTCGACGCGCCGGACGAGGCGCCGAGCGCGTATGCCTTGTTCGCCCATTGCTTCACCTGCGGCAAAGACGTCTTCGCCGCGAGCCGCGTCGCGCAGCAGCTGACCGAGCACGGCGTGGCGGTGCTGCGCTTCGACTTCACCGGCCTTGGCGCGAGCGAGGGTGAGTTCGCCAACACCAACTTTTCCTCCAATGTGGCGGATCTGATCTTCGCCGCTGAGCACTTGCGGCACGCCTATGAAGCGCCGGCGCTCCTGATCGGCCACAGCCTGGGAGGAGCGGCGGTGCTAGCCGCGGCGGGCGAGATTCCCGAGTCGAAGGCCGTGGTGACGATCGCGGCGCCGAGCGATCCTCGGCATGTCATGGGACTGTTCCGCGACAGCATTCCGAAGATCGAGGCCGACGGCGAGGCCGAGGTGCTGCTGGAGGGACGGCCCTTCAGGATCAAGCGGCAGTTCCTGATCGACGTCGCCGAGCAGGACCTCGCCACGAAGATCGCCCACCTGCGCCGGGCGCTGCTCGTCATGCATTCGCCGCGGGACACGACGGTCGACATCGCGAACGCCACCCGCATCTTTGCCGCCGCCAAGCATCCGAAAAGCTTCATCTCCCTCGACAACGCCGACCATCTGCTGACGGCGAGGGAGGACGCGGTCTACGCGGCGGACCTCATCGCGGCGTGGGTGCCGCGCTATCTTCCGAAGCGAGCGTAGTGCGCAGGCCGATCCCGGACTTCACCACCAGCGTCACCGGGGTTTTCTCGCAGATGTCGGACAACTTGGCCTGCTGCTCCGCGGTGAGCGGCGCCGAGAGCTTGACCCGGCGCTCGATGCTTCTCGCGCCTTCCTTCGACTGGTGCAGCGCGACCGATACCGTCACCGCGCCGATGTTCCAGCCCTTGCGCTCGGCATACATGCGCAGCGTGATCGAGGTGCAGGCGCTCAAGCCCGCCAGCAGGTACTCGAACGGCATCGGTCCCGCGTCGGCGCCGCCGCGCACCGGGCGCTCGTCGGCGAGCATCTCGTGCCGCCCGCAACGCAGGCTTTGCCGGTAGTTCGGATCCTCGGCGGCGGCGGTGGCAGTACATTTGGCGAGCACCATCTCGGACTGCGCCGGCATGTTTATCCTCTCGGCGAAAGCAGCTTCAAGCCCACGGCGCGAGCAAGCCGTCGTTGCCTCAGGTCGAACGTCAGGAAGCTCGGCAAGCCGAGCTCCAGCGCGCAGGCGACATGCAGCACATCGAGTGAGCGACAGCCGATCTCGGGGGTGTACTCGCGGCTGAGATCATCTGCACGATGCAGCGCGGAACGCCAGGGGACATCGGCGCGGAGGTATCGGCCGGTAGCGAAATCCTCTTCCACAGACGCAAGGGCATCGTGTAGTGCAGGCGCTGTCATGTCCCGGCGGAAAGCGAGCTGGCAAAGTCCGTTTACGATTTCCAGCCGTCCATGATGCGTTACCGGCAGCGCACCGCGCAGGCGAGCGCGCCATGCGCTCATCGCGGCCGAATCGGGATGATGGAAATACAGCTTGATGAGCGCGCTCGCGTCGACGTACGTCGCCTCAGCGCTCGCCACGCCAGTCCTTGTCGAACGCCTTCGCGGCGGCACGACTCATCGGTTTAGGCTGGAAGCGCTTGATGCGCGCCATGTAGTCCTTGGGCGGCGGTTCCTTGGCCGAGTGCGCAGGCGTGTACAGCGTCAGCCGGTAGCGTGCCTTGCCGCGCTCGGTGAGCACCACCTCACCCTCGGTCTCGAGCAGCTTGCGGATCTTGGGAAAGCGGTTGCGCAGGTCTCTGACGGTGGCGCTGCGGGGCATGTGATACGGGAGTGTATCACTTGGCGCCTTGCATACGAAGCACGAGCTTGCCCCGCAGGTGCCGGCCTTCGCTCACCCGATGGGCATCGGCGGCCTTGGCGAGCGGGTATTCGACGATCGCCGGCAGCGGCACCACGCCTTGCGCGACGAGCACAGCGACCTTGTCGAGGTGCGGGCGATCGCGGTCGACCTTTGGCCGCAGCGACGTCACGTCCGGCCGCGGTGACGCCGGGACACCGCCGACGCCGACCGACGCCAGCCGCCCGCCCGGCCGCAGCACCGCGAAGCTGCGCGTCGTGACCTCGCCGCCCACGGTATCGAACACCGCGTCCAGGTTTTTTACCCGCTTAGTGAAATCCTCGGTCCGGTAATCGATCACCTCGTCGGCGCCGAGCGAGCGCACGTAGTCGTGGTTCGAGGCGCTCGCAGTGGCGATGACGCGCGCGCCGAGATGCTTGGCGAGCGCGACGGCGAAGCCGCCGACGCCGCCGGCGCCGCCCTGGATCAGGATGGTTTCGCCGCGCTTGAGCTTGAGGGTGTCTTCCAGCGATATCAGCGCCGTGAGCCCGGTGAGGGCCACCGCTGCGCACTGCACGTGAGTCAGGCGCTCGGGCTTGCGCGCGACGATCGCCTCGCGGATGGCGATCTTCTCGGCATAGGCGCCTTCGCGCGGCACCTCGCAGACGCCGAACACCGCGTCGCCGGGCTTGAAGTCGCCCGCGCCCTTGAGCACCACCCCCGAGAAGTCGCGCCCCGGCACATGCGGGAATTCGATCTTCGAGCCATAGGCCCCGCCGCGCATCTTCCAGTCGGCGGCATTGATGCTCGCGGCGTGGATCTCGACCAGCACTTCGCCGGCCGCGGGCACCGGGTCGGGCAGCTCGCCGTACTCGAGGACTTCGGGTCCGCCGTAGCGGCGGAAGAAAGATGCCTTCACGACGCTAAATCAGGCACAGGCCAAGTTTTTCTAATCGAACAGGCCGGACAGATCGACGGAAAAGCGCGAGCGCTCCATCAACCCTTGCGGTCCGTAGAACTCGCAGCGTTTGGACTTCAGGTACACGATCCAGACTTCCTGCGCGCCGGCTCCGAGATACCCGGTAACTTTTTCCTGCAATTCCTTGGTCGAGTTCGAAGGCGAGGCGACTTCGATGCAAACCTCTGGTGCGCACATCAAAGGCGTCTGCGCTCCGTGCCGGCGATTGAACTCGGCGCTTCCCCAGGCTGCGTCAGTCACGAAGAGCCCAAAAGCCGTGGCTACGGCCACCTCGCCGAATGTCTCGCCGCCCAGAACTGCGAGTCTTTGGCAAATGCGTCCCTGGACCCGTCCATGGTAGGTGCCGGGCGGGCTCATGAGCACGCGGCCCCAGAGGTCGAGCTCTATCTTCCCTGGGACATTTGCGAAGCACGGGTCCTCGCAGAGGTCCCGATACCGCATGGCGAGCTCGTCGACCGAGAGCGGTGCCTCGATGACCTCTTGCACCTTGTCCATGACGCTCATTCTACGCATCCTCCCATTGCGACCCAACGCTCAACCGGCGTTCGAGTTGACAATACAATCGGCCCGTGAAGATCGACATCTACAACCACGTCATGCCGCAGGCGTACCTCGACTTAGTGAAGCAGCA
>DASWER010000648.1:0-2689 GCA_036394655.1 Burkholderiales bacterium | reverse complement strand
AGGACCATGGTCGCCAGCGCAAAACCAATGAGTACCAGGTAGGCGCCCATGAATTTCTTGTCGGCGAGGCCTACCGTCCAGCGGGCGAGGTTCGGGCCGACGATGCCGCCCACCAGGCCGCCCGCAAGCACCAGCGAAATCGCGGTCGGCCGGTACTCGGGAGTCGCCGCATCGGCCGCCGCGAAGCGGTAATACTGGCCGTAAGCGTTGTAGACGCCCCAGATCAGCGTGCCGGCGCAAAGCAGCCAGAAGCTCTGCAGGCTGATCGCCGCGGCACATACCAGTGCGCCCACGATCGCCCAGAAAGTGCCGCTGATGAGGCCGGCCTGCCGCCCGACGCGCTTCATGTGCAGCGACGCCAGCATCGTGGCGAGCGCGCCGCCGAGGATCCAGCAGGTCACCGGCAGCGTCGCGAGAGCCGCGTACGGCGCGAGCGCCAGCCCGGCGAGCCCATTGATGGTGATCAGCGTGGAGTTGTTCGCGAACAGCATCGCCTGGCACGCGGCGAGCAATCCAACGTTGCGGCGTGTACTGTTCATTTATACAGTACCGGCGTTAGAATGGCCATCGCTCGATTGTAGAGGCGCACCACGATGGCGAAAGACGGCAAAAGCGAAACCACCTTCCTGCGCGGCGCGCGCTCGTTCATTGCCGGCCGCTTCGAGACGGTCGAGCGCGAGACCTTCGATGATGGCTGGACGCCCGAGGAGAAAGACGAGCGGCCCCTGCAGACGCAAGTCACCATCGAGCGCGCGCGCTCGATCGTGTCGCATAACGACTCGCCGGATGTCGGCTTCGACAGCTCGATCAACCCTTATCGTGGATGCGAGCATGGCTGCATCTACTGCTATGCCCGGCCCAGCCACGCGTATTTAGAGCTGTCGCCGGGGCTCGACTTCGAGACCAAGCTCTTCGCCAAGACCAACGCCGCGGAGCTGCTGCGCGCCGAGCTCGCCAAGCCGGGCTACAAGCCCACGGTCATCGCGCTCGGCGCCAATACCGACTGCTACCAGCCGATCGAGCGAAAGTACCGCATCACTCGCCAGATCCTCGAGGTGCTCGCCGAATGCAACCACCCGGTGAGCATGGTGACGAAGTCGGCGCTGGTCGAGCGCGACCTCGACATCCTCGGGCCGATGGCCGAGAAGAACCTGGTGCGCGTGTTCGTGTCCATCGGCACCCTCGATCGCGAGCTCGCTCGCAAGCTAGAGCCGCGCGCGGCGAGTCCGCAGCGCCGGCTCGATGTCATCAAGAATTTAGCAAACGCGAAAGTGCCGTGCGGCGTCATGGTCGCCGCGCTAATCCCGGCGCTCAACGACAAGACCATGGAGCACGTGCTCGAGGCGGCTGCGGCGGCGGGAGCGGAAGAAGCGGCCTACGTGATCATGCGGCTGCCGAACGAGCTCAAGGATCTTTTCAAGGAGTGGCTGGCCGCGCACTACCCCGATCGCGCGCAGCACGTCATCAGCATCGTGCACCAGATGCGCGGCGGGCGCGACAACGATCCGCGCTTCGGCACGCGCATGAGCGGCACCGGCAACTTCGCCGAGCTGATCGCCAAGCGCTTCGAGATCGCCTGCCGCAAATATCACCTGAACGAGCACGGCGCAGGCCGGCGGCGCGCCGAGCTCGACTGCACTCTGTTTCGTCCGCCGGCGGCAAACCCGGGACAGTTCACGCTCTTCTAGAATGCGCCCATGCGGCGCCTCTTTCTCGCGATCGGCTGGGCGATGATCGGCGTCATCCTGTGGCTCTCGCTCACGCCGCAGCCGCCGCAGGTCGACTTCGAGCATAGCGACAAGGTCGGGCACTTCCTCGCCTACGGCGGCCTGATGTTCTGGTTCTGCCAGATCTATCGCGCGAGCCGCGCGCGGCTTGCCTGTGCCGCGGCGTTCATCGCCATGGGAATCGCGATCGAGTTCGTGCAGGGCTGGACCGGCTATCGCAGCTTCGAGGTCTACGACATGGTGGCCGATGCGATCGGTGTGCTCGCCGGCTGGGCGGTGGCGCTCGCGCTGCCGCCGCTGCTCAATCGGCGATAGACTTCATCCGAAGAATAATTACGACCCTGACCCCGAATTCGTCCATCGCGGAACAGCTCGCCGGCGCCATCGAGGGCGCGCGCGCCGGCGCGCCGGCGTTTCGCGATACCGCCGAGAAGCTGCTGATCGATATCGCCGGCCTGTGCGTCGCCGCGCGGCGGACCGACTATGTGCACGCCACGCTCACGAGCTGGGAAGGCGCCGGGACCTGCACTGCGATCGGCCATGAGCGCGCGCTCGACGCCGGCGGCGCCGCGCTGGTCAACGGCACCGCCGCGCATGGCGAGGATTTCGACGACACCTTCGAGGGCGGGCCGGTGCACGCCGGCGCCGTGATCGTGCCTGCGGTGTTGGCGGTCTCCGAAAGAGCGAGGCTGCAGGGAAAGGACGCGCTCGCCGGCATCGCGGTTGGCGCCGAGCTCATGTGCCGCGCAAGCCTGGTGGCGCCCAAACGCATCCACAAGGCCGGCTTCCATCCCACCGCGGTGCTTGGTGCGCTCGGCGCCGCAGCCGGCGTCGCGACCGCGCTGCGCCTTTCCGAGCGCGAATTCGTCAACGCGCTCGGCATCGTCGGCTCGATGGCGAGCGGCATCATCGAGTACCTTGCCGAGGGCACCTGGACCAAGCGCCTGCACGCCGGCTGGGCC
>DASWER010000647.1:0-8870 GCA_036394655.1 Burkholderiales bacterium | reverse complement strand
GGTTTGAACACGCGGCCGGAGATGTAGTAGTGGATGCCCGGGAGCTCGCTGCAGGCTTCCGCCGCCGCACTGGACGCGCGGCGCTCCATCACGCGCGCCGACTTCGCCTGGCACCACTGGCGATAAAGGTAGACCAGCAGCTGCTCGCAGGAGGGCTGCACGCAATCCTCGCCGAGCGCGAGCTTGGCCGGCGACTCGCCCTTGCGCAGCAGCGCGACGCGATTGCGCAGGCTCTTGGCGAGCTTGCGCGCATCGAGGTACCGCGGCTCGGCGGCGCCGGTCGCCTCGGTGCGTTCGGGGCAGATTTCGCTCTCGAGATCGGCGATCAGCGGCGGCACGCCTTCGGCTTCGTCGACCGGCTTCGAGACCACCTCGAGCTTCGACGCCCAGCGCTCGAGCAGATAGGCGACGAAGGTCAGCTGCCGCGGGTGCAGCTCGTTCGGACCGCGCATGCCCATCAGCACGTCGCGCGCGTAGGCGATGCGCGGCGAGCTGTCCTGGACGTCGCGGTTCAGGAAATCCTTCACTGCGTCTTCGGCGACGTCGAGCTTCTCGGCGGCGGCGTAGCTCTCGTGCAGGGCGCGCCAGTCGGTCGCCGGCACCTCGCGGTAGGCGCGGTAGTGGTGAAACATGCGCAGGCCGATGTAGGTGATCAGCCGCTGGCAGATCAGCGCCGCTTGCGCCCGCATGCCGGAATCGCGGTTGAGCGCGCCCTCGAGGCAGCGCTGGTAGCCGGCCTGCATCTCGTCCCACAGCGCGATGGTGGTGTCGAACGCGGTCGACTCGGCCTCGGCCATCGGCAGCGCGCGGTTGGTGAAGCGCTTCGCCTGCTCGATCTGCACGAAGTTGACCGCCTCGCGCAGCCCTTCCATCACCGCCAGGCGCTGGGCCGCGGCGGCGGGGAAGGAATTGAACTCCCCGAGCTGCTCGAGCAGCGCGCCCTGCGCCGCCGCGACATTGGCGAGCGGCACGTGCTCGAGCCAGGCCTTGCAGGTCGCGGCGTCGGAGAACTCGGGGGAAGCGCTTTCCGAAAGTTCGGGCAGCTTCATGGCGCGGCATCATACCCAAAGACGTCGCGATAGCTCGCGTAAAAGCTCGCGAACAGCGTCGGCAGCAGCACGATCAGCAGGGGGAAGACGAGCGTGGCCGCCGGGAAACTCAAGTTGCCCGCCGAAGCGAGCGCCAGCGCCGACAGCAGCACGAAAGGGATGACCAGCGTGACCACCGCCGTCACCGCGCCATAGGCGAGAAACGCCCGCCAGTTCATCATGGCGGCGGCAAAGCTGAAAAACAGCGCCTTGGCCGGCCCGGTCGAATGCCAGGCGGCGAGCGGCGGGGCGAACCAGAAGGCCAGCATCACCGGCATGTACAGGGCGGCTGCCGCCATCAGCGCGCCGACAAACGCGTCCGATTGCAGCACCTCGTCGGGTGGGCGCTGCCCGGTGAGCATCCAGCCGGCGAGCGCCCCCTCATCGGCAAGCGCGCTCGCGGCGAGCAATGCGCCGAGCGCTACGAGATACACCACGCCCAGCACTATCTGCGCGCGCAATCCATGGCGAAAACCATCGAACAGCAGGCCAAGCTCCAGCGGTGAATGGTGTCCTGCAGCGCGCGCCAGGGCCATGAAGCCGACGGAAAACGCCGGCACCAACACCGCTGCGGCGGCCACGCCCACGAGCGGCAGGAGCGACACGCCGGTCATCAGGAGCCAGTAGCCGAAGATCGCCGCGAGCCAGCCCACCGGCGCGGCGCGAAACAGGCGCCAGCCGTCCGCCAGCCAGCGGGCGCCGCGCCCGGCCTCTACGATGCGCGCCTGCACTCGAGGATCCTGCGGAAATGCTCCGGGTCGTGCGCATGCACGAGCATGCCCGGCCGCGGCAAATGGAAGTCGTGCAGGCGCGATAGCCAGAAACGCAGCGCCGCCGAGCGCAGCATCACCGGCCATGCCGTGCGCTCGTACGGCGTCAGGGGCCGCACCGCCTCATACGCCGCGAGCAGCGCGCGGGTGCGGGCGGGCTCGAGCCGCAGGTTGGCATCGAGGCACCAGTCGTTGGCGCACACCGCGACGTCGTACAGCAGGCAGTCGATGCCGGCGAAGTAGAAATCGATGACCCCGGAGATGCGGCCGGCCTCGAACAGCGCGTTATCGCGGAACAGGTCGGCGTGCACCGGCCCGCGCGGCAGGTCGGGAAAGCGATGCTGCAAGTGAAACGCAAGCTCGTCATCCAGCAGCGCGCTCTGCTCCACATTCAAAAAGGGCTTGAGCTCGGCAGCAGCCACGCGCCACCACTTCGGCCCGCGCGGATTTTCCAGATAAGCGGGATACGAGCGCCCGGCCAGGTGCATGCGCGCGAGCAGCGCGCCGAGCTCGCCGCACTCGGCTGCGCCGGGCTGCTCCAGCGATTGGCCCGGCAGGCGCGTCACCAATGCGGCCGGCTTGCCGTTGAGCCGCTGCAGGTACTGATCGGCGAGGTCGGCGATCGGTGCCGGCGACGGGATGCCGTGGCGCGCGAGATGCGCCATCAGCTCGAGATAGAACGGCAGCTCCGCGGCCGGCAGGCGCTCGAACAGCGTGAGCACATAGCGGCCCTGCGTGGTGGTGACGAAGAAGTTGCTGTTCTCGATCCCGGCCTTGATCGGCTCGAGCCCCTGCAGGCGGCCGACCGAATAGTGGCGCAGCCACTCGTCGAGCTCGGCTGCCGAGACGGGGGTATAGACGGACAAACTATTCGAAGATGTAGACCGGCCACATCGGCACGCGCACGCCATCGTCGAGCGGATCGCGTCGCATCCAGTTGCCGCTGCCGGTGGTGTCGACCAGGTAATAGGGCTTGCCGCCGGGCGGCGTGACTTTGAGCATCACCACGCGCCCGCCGTCGCGGATTTCCTCGACCTTGTCCTTCTCCTGGACCGGAATGCGCACCGCCGGCTCGTCGGGACCGGCGATCTCCGGCGGCGGCAAGGGTTCGGGCAGCGGCTCGAGCTTCGCTTGCGCGTTGGCAGCGGTGGCGGCGCACACGAAGATCAACACCGCCACAGGGCGCATGAACTCATTCTACTAAAGGTTGAGCAGCACCTCGCGCTCCGCCGGCGACGGCTCGAAGCCGCGCTTCTCGTAGAACGCGAAGATTGCATCGACGACTTCCTGCGGCTGGTTGCACACCTGGAACAGCTTGCAGTCGGTGTCGTCGATCATGCCCTCGGCGACCAGGCGCTGCTGCATCCAATCGACCAGCCCGCGCCAGAACGGCTCGTGCACCAGGATGATCGGCATCTGGCGGCCCTTGCCGGTCTGCACCAGCGTCAGCGCCTCGAACAATTCATCCAGCGTGCCGTAGCCGCCGGGAAGCACCACGTAGGCGCTGGCGAACTTGGCGAACATCACCTTGCGCGCGAAGAAATGCTTGAAGCGCAGGCTGATCGTCTGGTAGCGGGAGGACGGTTGCTCGCGCGCCAGATCGATGTTCAAGCCGACCGCCATGCCGCCGCCTTCGAACGCGCCCTTGTTGGTCGCTTCCATCAGGCCCGGCCCGCCGCCGGAGAAAACGGCGAAGCCTGCCTCGGAGAGCAATCGCGCGGTCTCTTCGCCGAGCCGGTAGAACTCGGTTCCCGGCTGCACTCGCGCGCTGCCGAACACCGAGACCGCGGGCCGGATGTTCGCAAGGCGCTCGGTCGCCTCGAAGAACTCTGCCATAATTCCAAACAGCTTCCACGCTTCGCGCGGGGAGATCTCGTGGCCAAGCCCGGCCGCCTTCAGTAGTTTCTCTTGTGTCATCGTGTCGGGGACTGATCCAGAAAAGACGTTGTTGCTGGTTGACGGCTCGTCCTACCTGTACCGCGCTTACCACGCGCTGCCGGAGCTGAGAAGCCCGAAGACCGGAGAGCCGACCGGCGCCATCTACGGCGTGCTCAACATGCTACGGAAGCTCGCCACGGACTACAAGGCGCAGGCGCGCGCCGCCGTGTTCGACGCCAAGGGCAGGACGTTCCGCGACGAGCTCTACGCAGACTACAAGGCGACGCGCACGGCGATGCCGGACGACCTGTCGCGCCAGATCGAGCCGCTCCACGAAGCGGTCAAAGCGCTCGGCTGGCCGCTGCTCCTGGTCAAGGGTGTGGAAGCCGACGACGTGATCGCCACGCTGGTCGCGCAAGCCACCGCGCGCGGCTGGCGCACGGTGATCTCCACCGGTGACAAGGACCTCACGCAGCTGGTCGACGAGCGTACGCTGTGGATCAACACGATGTCGAATGAGAAGCTCGACGTCGCCGGCGTGACGGCGAAGTTCGGCGTGCCGCCGGACAAGATCGTCGACTACCTCGCCCTGATCGGCGACCAGATCGACAACATCCCCGGCGTCGACAAGGTCGGGCCGAAGACCGCGTGCAAATGGATCGTGCAGTACGGCTCGCTCGAAGGCGTGATGGCGCACGCCGACGAGATCAGCGGCCTGGCGGGCGAAAACCTGCGCAAGGTGAAGGACTGGCTGCCCAAGGCGCGCGAGCTGCTCACCGTCAAGCGCGATGTTCCATTGGACGTGACGCTCGACGATCTGGTGGACGGCAAGGGCGACCCGGCGAAGCAGCGCGCGCAGTACGAGCGCTTCGGCTTCAAGTCCTGGCAGAAGGAAGTCGAGAACGCGCCCATGGCCGAAGCGCCGGCGGCACCGCCGCCCTCGGTGCAGAAGCGCCGCGCTCGCACGATCCTCGCCGAGGACGAGCTCAGGGACCTCCTGCTCAAGATCGAGGCCGCGCCGCTCGTCGGCCTGAGCTGCATCGGCAGCGGCGAAGATCCGATGAGCGCGCGCCTCGTCGGACTCGCCTTCGCATTTGGCGACGAGGCGGTCTACCTGCCTGTCGCGCACGATTACGCAGGCGCTCCGGCCCAGCTCGGCGCGGATGGCGCATTGCGGCTGCTCAAGCCCTGGCTCGAGCGCGCCGACTGCCGCAAGGTCACCGAGGACGCGAAGCTCGACTCGCATATGTTCGCCAACCACGGCGTGCGCCTGGCGGGCTGCGTGCACGACACGATCATCGAGTCCTACGTGCTCGAGGTGCATGAGCGCCACGAGCTGGCGAGCCTCGCACAGCGTCATTGCGGCTGGACCACGCTCAGCTATGACGAAGTCACCGGCAAGGGCGTGGGACGCATTGCCTTCTCTTCGGTCGAGGTGGGCCGCGCCACCGAGTACGCCGCGCAGCAGGCCGATTGCATCCTCGCGCTGCACGACATATTGCACCCGCGCATCGCGACCGACGACCAGCTCGCCTTCGTCTACGACCGCATCGAGTTGCCCCTGGTCCCAGTGCTCTTCTGCGTGGAGCGCAATGGCGTGCTGATCGATCGGGCGAAGCTCGAAGCCCAGAGCCAGGAGCTCGGCAAGGAAATCATGGCGCTGGAGCAGAAGGCCTATGAAGCGGCGGGCCAGCCCTTCAACCTCGGCTCGCCCAAGCAGATCCAGGAGATCCTGTTCGATCGCCTTAAGCTGCCGGTGAAGAAGAAGACGCCGTCGGGCCAGCCCTCGACCGACGAGGACTCGCTTGCCGAGCTGGCGCTCGAGCACCCGCTGCCGCGGCTGATCCTCGAGCACCGCACGCTGTCGAAGCTGAAGTCGACCTACACTGACAAGCTGCCGAAGACCATCAACCCGGTCACCGGCCGCGTGCACACCACGTACTCGCAGACCACCGCGGTCACGGGGCGCCTGTCGTCGAACGAGCCCAACCTGCAGAACATCCCGATCCGCACGCCGCCGGGCCGGCGCATCCGCAGCTGCTTCATCGCGCCGCCGGGCGCGAAGATCGTCTCGGCGGACTATTCGCAGATCGAGCTGCGCATCATGGCGCACCTCTCGGGCGACGAGAACCTGCGGCGCGCCTTCAGCGAAGGCGAAGACGTGCATCGCGTCACCGCCGCCGAAGTCTTCGGCGTGCCCATTTCCCAGGTGGATTCCGACCAGCGTCGCGTCGCGAAGGTGATCAACTTCGGCCTGATCTACGGCATGTCGTCCTTCGGCGTGGCGCAGAACCTCGACATCGACCGCGCCACGGCGCAGACCTATGTCGATCGCTATTTCGCGCGTTATCCCGGCGCCAAGCGCTACATGGACGAGACGCGCCGGCGTGCGAAGGAGCTCGGCTACGTCGAGACCGTGTTCGGCCGGCGGCTCTGGCTGCCCGAGCTGAAAAGCGGCGCCCCGGTGCGCCGCCAGGCGGCGGAGCGCGCGGCCATCAATGCGCCGATGCAGGGCACGGCCGCCGACCTCATCAAGCTCGCGATGATCGGCGTGCAGAAATGGCTGGACACCTCAAACATGCAGACCAAGCTGATCATGCAGGTGCACGACGAGCTGGTGCTGGAGGTGCCCGAAGCCGAGCTCGAGAGCGTCAAGGCAAAGGTGCGTGAGCTGATGGAATCTGCGGGCGAGCTCGCGAAGCTCGACGTCCCCTTGGTCGTCGACGTCGGCGTCGGCGACAACTGGGATCAAGCCCATTAACTACAGGGACCAGGCGCACTAGCTACAGCAGCGCGCCGAAGACTTTACGAAGGATGCTGGAGCCGGTGCCGACCGGGTCCTTGCGGATTTTCTTTTCCTCTTCGGCGACCATCAGGTACAGGCCATCGAGCGCCTTCTGCGCGACGTATTCATCGAGATCGGCGTCCTCTTTGCGCAGCAGTCCCACGGTGGCGGCCTTGTCGGCGTATTGATCGTACTTCTGCGCGAGATCCACGCGCGCGGTGGCCCGCTGCACGATCGGCATGAAGCGCTGGTGCACCTGATCGCGCGTCGTGCGCCGGAAGTATTCGGTGCCGGCGGTATCGCCGCCGGAGATGATGCCCTTCGCGTCCTGCACGCTCATTTTCTTTACCGCGTCGACGAACAGCGCTCGTGCCTCCGGCACGGCCGACTCGGCAGCGCGGTTCATGGTGACGACCAGCTCGTCGGCGTACTTGCCCATGCCGACGCGGCGCAACAGGCGCTCAGCGCGCTGCGCGGATTCCGGCAACGGGATCTTCACCTGCGGGTTGCCGAGAAAGCCATCCAGGCGCCCGAGCTTCGCCACCGCCGCGACGCTGCCCTTTTCGAGCGCCGTCCTGAGCGCGGCGGTCGCGTCCTGGCGCGTGATGCCCTCCAACTGGCCTATCGCCGGGGCCGTCCAGGTCAGCAGAACTGCGGCAAAAATAACGCCCATGAAGGCTTGGATTATCGCTGCCGTGACCGCGCTCGCAATTGCGGCTTACGCCGTTTTCAAGCCCGCGGTGGCGCCGCAGGTGCAATTTGCCACGCTTGCCGGCACGTCGTTCTCCACCGCCGACCTGCGCGGCAAGGTGGTGCTGGTGAATTTCTGGGCCACCTGGTGCGCAGACTGCATCAAGGAAATGCCCAAGATGATCGAGACCCACCGCAAGTACGCGCCACGCGGCTACGAGGTGGTCGCGGTCGCGGTGCAGTCCGACAACCCGCGACAGGTGGCGCAGTTCACGCAGCGGCGCGATCTGCCTTTTAAGGTGGCGCTCGACACGACCGGTGAGGTCGCCAGAAGCTTCGGCCGCGTGCGCGTCACGCCGGTTAGCGTGCTGATCGACCGGCATGGCCATATCGTCAAGCGCTACGTCGGCGAGCCCGACTGGGCGGAACTGCACGCCCAGGTGGAGAAGCTGCTCTAGTTCTTGCGCCAGGTCGCGAGCAGCACGCCGGTGAGAATCGTCGCCACGCCAGCGGCGTGGAAACCGTGGAACGCCTCGCCGAGAAAGGCGATCGCGAGCAGCGTGCCGAACGCCGGCAGCAGATGCAGGGTGAAGCCGGCGGCGTTGGCGCCGACCAGCTCGACGCCGCGGTTCCAGCAGATGAACGCGATCACCGAGGCCGCAATGCCGATGTAGAGCACCGCAGCCACGGCTTCGAGCGTCGGGGCGGGCGGCGGCGCGACGCTCGAGTGCACCAGGAAAATGGGCGCGAGCATCGTCACCCCGAGGAGCGAAATCACGAAGAGGAAGCCCACCCCGCTGAGCTCCTGCGGGCGGCGCTTGAGCAGCACCGAGTAAAGGCCCCACAGCGGCATGGCCGCGAGGATCCAGGCATCGCCGGCGTGCAGCTCGAGCTCGAGCAGGCGCGAGGGCTCGCCGCGCGTCATGATGATCACGATGCCGGCGAGCGAAATCAGCATGCCGGCGATCTGCCTTGGCGTGGCGCGCTGGCGCTCGATCAGCCAGGAGCAGGCGATCATGAATACCGGCGCCGATGAATTCAGGAGCACGGCGTTGATCGCCGTCGTCGTGCGCAACCCCTGGTACACGAAGGTCTGGAACAGCGGCACGCTGAGGAGCGCGAGCAGGAAGAGGATGCCGGCGTTCGCCCGCAGCACCTCGCCCCTGCCGGCGACGGCGCGCAGGCCGAACGGCGTGAGCACGATGAGCGCGATCAACCAGCGCCAGAAGTTGAGGCTTATCGGGTCGATCGTGTCGCGCAGCGCGCGGCCGAGCACCCAGTTGCCGCCCCACAGCAGGTTGGTGAGCGCGAGGAGCGAGAACGCGGCGAGGTGCGAGCTAGAGGCCCGCAGCGTGCGCCTGCTGGTCGGCGTGATACGACGAGCGCACCATCGGGCCGACTGCGGCGTGCTTGAAGCCCATTTCTGAAGCGCTCGCTTCGAACATTGTGAAAACCGCGGGATCGACGTAGCGCTCGACCGCCAGATGATGCGGCGAAGGCTGCAGGTACTGGCCGATCGTCAGCATGTCGACGTCGTGGGCGCGCAGGTCGCGCATCACCTCGACGATTTCGGCATCGGTCTCGCCCAGCCCCACCATCAGCCCCGACTTGGTCGGCACCGACGGGTACATGCGCTTGAACTGCTGGAGCAGCGCGAGC
>DASWER010000646.1:0-2665 GCA_036394655.1 Burkholderiales bacterium | reverse complement strand
CTTCACGCCCGTCGGCACGGCGATGACCATGGTCATGACGCCGAAGAAGCCGTTGACGTTGGCGCTGGCGCCCATGGTGAAGAAGTGGTGCAGCCAGACGAGGAAGGAAAGGACGCAGATCGCCATCGTCGCGGCCACCATCGAGCGGTAGCCGAACAGCGGCTTGCCCGAAAACGTCGCGACGACCTCGGAGAACACACCGAACGCCGGCAGGATCAGGATGTAGACCTCGGGATGGCCCCAGACCCAGAACAGGTTGACGTACATCATCGGGTTGCCGCCGGCGTCGACCGAGAAGAAGTGGAAGCCGAGGTAGCGGTCGAGCAGCAGCATGGCGAAGCTCGCGGTGAGCACCGGGAAAGCGGCGACGATCAGCAGGTTCGACGCCAGCGCGGTCCAGCAGAAGACCGGCATGCGCATCAGGCTCATCCCGGGGGCCCGCAGCTTCAGGATGGTGGTGACGAAGTTGATCCCGGTCAGAAGCGTGCCGATGCCGGAGATCTGCAATGACCACAGGTAATAGTCGACGCCAACGCCCGGAGAGAATTGCAGCTCGGAGAGCGGCGGATACGCGACCCAGCCGGTCTTCGAAAACTCGCCGATCACGAGAGACACGTTGGTCAGCAGCACGCCCGAGGCGGTCAGCCAGAAGCTCACCGAGTTGAGCGTCGGGAAGGCCACGTCGCGCACGCCGAGCTGCAGCGGCAGCATATAGTTCATCAGCCCGATCACCAGCGGCATGGCGACGAAGAAGATCATGATCGTGCCGTGCGCCGAGAAGATCTGGTCGAAGTGCTCGGGCGGCAGATAGCCCTGCGCGCCGCCGGCGGCGACCGCCTGCTGCGCGCGCATCATGATGGCGTCGCTGAAGCCGCGCAGCAGCATGAGGAGCCCGAGAATGATGTACATGACGCCGATGCGCTTGTGGTCGACCGACGTGAGCCACTCGTTCCACAGATAGGGCCAGGCCCGCTTCAGCGTAATCCAGCCGAGCACGGAAACCATCAGCACGACCATGAACGCCGTCGCGCCCATGACGATCGGCTGGTCGAACGGGATCGCGCTCCAGGTGAGCTTGCCAAGGAGATTCATTTTTGAGCCATCTGTGAGATGCCGTTGAACAGATCGGGAGCGACCGCACGGTAGGTGAAAGGCGCGAGCGCTGCGCTCGGCTTCGCCAGATCGGCGTAGGCCTGCGCATCGAGCACCGGACCGGCGCTGCGCGCCGCATCCACCCACCGCGAAAACTCTTCACCGCCTACGGCGTTGACGGTAAAGCGCATATCGGCAAAGCCTTCGCCGCTGTACTGGGCCGAAAGCCCGCGGTACGTGCCCGGATGATCGGCCTGCAGGTGAAGTTGCGTCACCATTCCGGCCATGGTGTAGATCTGGCTGCCGAGCTGCGGCACGAAGAAGCTGTTCATCACTCCTGAGGAAGTCAGCTCGAAGCGGACCGGCGTGCCGACCGGAATGGTGAGTTGATTGACGGTGGCAATGCCCTCCTCCGGATAAATGAAGAGCCACTTCCAGTCGAGCGACACGACCTGGACGTGCACCGGCTTCGCCTCCGACTCGATCGGCTTGCGCGGATCGAGGTCGTGTGCGCCGACCCAGGCGACGCCACCCACGAGAATGACCGTCATCGCCGGAATCGCCCAGACGAGCAGCTCGAGGCGGCCGGAATACTCGAAGTCCGGCAAGTAGCGCGCGCGCTTGTTGGACGCCCGGAACCAGGCGGCGACGCCGAGCGTGGCGAGGATCGTCGGGATGACGATCGCGAGCATGATGCCGAGCGCGTTGAAGAGGATCTGGCGCTCGGCGGCCGCGATCGGACCCTTCGGATCGAGCACGCCTTCGGCACAGCCGGCGAGCGCGGCAACGGCGATCAGGAGGATGATGTGCTTCTTCATAGGTAGTGATCCACCAGAAGCGCCGCGAACAGCAGCGCGAGATATACGATCGAGTAGCGGAAGGTGGCGTGCGCCAGCCGGTCGCTGTAGCTCTGGTAGAGCCTGGCTGCGTACGCCAGGAAGACCCCGCCCAGCGCGACCGCGGCCGCCAGGTAGACGAGCCCGCTCATGCCCGCGCAGAACGGCAGCAGGCTGACCGCGAACAGGGCCGCGGTATACAGCAGCACGTGCCGCCGCGTGTAGCGCTCGCCGTGCGTCACCGGCAGCATCGGCACCCCGGCCTTCGCATACTCCTTGCGTCGATAGAGCGCGAGCGACCAGAAGTGCGGCGGCGTCCAGACGAAGATGATCAGGAAGAGCAGCAGCGCGTCGGCCGAAACCTCGCCCGTCACCGCGGTCCAGCCGAGCACCGGCGGCATCGCGCCAGCGGCGCCGCCAAGCACGATGTTCTGGGGCGTGTGCGGCTTGAGGAACAGCGTGTACACGATGGCGTAGCCCGCGAACGTCGCGACCGCGAGCCACATGGTCAGCGGATTGACGAGCGCGTACAGCAGCGCGAGGCCCGCAGCCCCGATGACGACCGCGAACGCAGCCGCTTCCGCGGAATTGAGCCGGCCCGTCGGCAGGGGCCGCGCACGCGTGCGCGCCATCAGGGCGTCGATCTTCTGCTCCAGCAGGCAATTGACGGCGGCAGCGGCGCCCGCCACCAGCGCGATGCCGATCGCGCCGAAGACCAGCGGCTGGAACGCGACCAT
>DASWER010000645.1:0-3135 GCA_036394655.1 Burkholderiales bacterium | reverse complement strand
GCCGCCATGCCGGCGCAGTCGCCGACGTTGTCGCCGACGTTGTCGGCGATCACCGCCGGGTTGCGCGGATCGTCCTCGGGAATGCCGGCCTCGACCTTGCCGACCAGGTCGGCGCCGACGTCGGCGCCCTTGGTGAAGATGCCGCCGCCAAGCCGCGCGAAGATCGAGATGAGCGAGCCGCCGAAGCCGAAGCCCACCAGCGGATGGATGATGTGCGAGAGGTTCGACTTGTCCACCGCGTTGGCATAGAGCAGCGCGAAATACCCCGCGACGCCCAGCAATCCGAGCCCGACCACGAGCAGGCCGGTGACCGCGCCGCCGTTGAAGGCGACCTGCAGCGCCTCGTTCAGCCCGACGCGCGCCGCCTCCGCGGTGCGCACGTTCGCGCGCACCGAGATGTTCATGCCGATGATGCCGCAGCCGCCCGAGAGCAGCGCGCCGATCAGGAAGCCGAACGCGGTGGGCCAGCCGAGCTGGGGAATGAAGCCGATGACCAGGAACAACAGCGCGCCGACGATCGCGATGGTGGTGTACTGGCGCCAGAGATAGGCCACCGCCCCCTCGCGCACCGCCGCCGCGATCTCGCGCATGCGCTCGTTGCCGTCGGGCAGGCGCAGGATCCGGCCCGCTTGCCAGATGCCGTAGACGATGGCGAGTACTGCGCAGGCGAGCGCGAAGACGAGCCCTGGGATCATGGTCTTGTTCTCCCCGAAAAGGGGTCGAATTTTATCAGCGAAGAGCGGCGAAGGCGCGCTGCTTGATCTCCTCGACCGTGCCGAGGCCGGAGATCCTGCGGAACTTCGGCGCGCCGGCTTCACCCGACGCGCCCCAGCGTGTGTAGTAACCGACGAGCGGACTGGTCTGCTTGCGGTACACCTCGAGGCGATGCCGCACGGTTTCTTCGCGGTCGTCGTCGCGCTGCACCAGCGGCTCGCGGGTGACGTCGTCGTGGCCTTCGCGCTTGGGCGGGTTGAACTCCACGTGATAGGAGCGCCCGGAGGCCGGATGCACGCGCCGTCCGCTCATGCGCTGGATGATCTCGCTGTCCGGCACATCGATCTCGAGCACGTAGTCGATCGGCACGCCGGCCTTCTTCATCGCCTCGGCCTGCGGGATGGTGCGCGGAAAGCCGTCGAACAGATAGCCGCGCTTGCAGTCGAGGTCCTTCAGCCGCTCGTTGACCAGACCGATGATGATGTCGTCGGAGACCAGCTGGCCCGCATCCATCACCTTCTTCGCCGCCACGCCGAGCGGTGTGCCGGCCTTGACCGCGGCGCGCAGCATGTCGCCGGTGGAAATCTGCGGAATGCCGTAGCGCTCGCGGATGAAGCCCGCCTGGGTGCCCTTCCCCGCGCCCGGCGGACCCAGCAGAATCAATCTCATCGCAGCATTCTAAGCACAGCCTCCAGATCCTGAGGCGTATCGACCCCGGGCGGGATGTCGCGTTCGCTCACCACCACCGCGATGCGATGGCCGTGCCACAGCGCGCGCAACTGCTCGAGCGCCTCCGCCTGTTCCATCGGCGCGGGCGCGAGCGCAGCGTACTGCTTGAGAAACCGCACGCGATAGGCATAGATGCCGGCATGGCGGTAGCACGGCGCTTGCGCCTCGCGCGGATATGGAATGCGCGCGCGCGAGAAGTACAGTGCATAGCCTTTGGCGTCGAGCACGACCTTGACCACGTTCGGGTTGGCCGCCGAGGCCTCGTCATGGATCGCGTGGCATGCGGTGGACATGCTCGCCTCCTTGCGGGCCTCGAGGCGCTGCGCCACGTCGCGGATCAGCTCGGGCGCAATCAGCGGCTCATCGCCTTGTACGTTGACTATGACCTCATCGTCGCCCAGGCGCAGCGTACTGGCGGCCTCGGCGAGGCGGTCGGTGCCCGACGGATGCTCAGCACGCGTGAGCACCACGGAAAAACCATGCTTGCGCACGGCGGCGGCGATGCGCTCGTCGTCGGTCGCGACATGCACCGCGGCGGCGCCGCTCTCTCTCGCGCGCTCGCATACGCGCACCACCATCGGCTTGCCGGCGAGATCGGCGAGCGCCTTGCCCGGAAAGCGCGTCGAGGCGTAACGCGCCGGAATAATGACGGTGAAGCTCAAGCCAGTTCTTCTTCGGGCGGGAGCTTGCGCGCCTCCTCCTCGAGCATCACCGGAATGCCGTCCTTGACGGGATAGCCCAGGCGATCGGCGCGGCAGACGAGCTCGGCCGCGTCCTTGCGGTACAGGAGCTTGCCCTTGCACAGCGGGCACACCAGGATTTCAAGCAGCCTTGGATCGACGGCGGAACCCATCCAGCCTCCCCGAGAGCCATTCGCCGAACGCCGGCTCGAGCTCGGCCGACACCGGCAGCACCCACCAGTTGGGGCGCGCGGCGTGGCGCAATTTTACCGCGTCCTTCTCCGTCATCATGAGCGGCGCCTCGCCGGCGAACTCGAGCTCCTGCGGCGTGAAGGCGTGGTGATCCGGGAAGGGATGCGGCACCAGCTTCACGCCGAGCCGGCCAAGGTGCAGGAAGAAGCGGTTGGGATCGCCGATGCCGGCCACCGCGTGCACCTTCTCGCCCGCGAACGCGCTGGCCGGACGCCGCTCGGCCGCATCGGTCATGCGATGCAGCTCGGTGCCTTTCAACTGCATGGCGTAACCCTTGAGCTTGGCGCCATGGGAGACCACGGCATCGACCGAGCGCAGGCGCGACGCGGGCTCGCGCAGCGGCCCCGCCGGCAGCATGAAGCCGTTGCCGAAGCCGCGCGCATCGACCACCGCGATCTCGAGATCGCGCCGCAGGCGGTAGTGCTGCAGCCCGTCGTCCAGGATCAGCACGTCGACATCCTGGTGCGCGGCGCGCAGGGCGCGGATCACGGCGACGCGATCGGCACCGACCCACACCGGGCAGCCGGTGCGCCGCGCAATGAGAATCGGCTCATCGCCGACCGTGGCGGCGTCATCGAGGATGGTCGCGGCACGCGGCGTTTCGCGCTTTTTGCTGGCTTGCGCGCCATAGCCGCGCGACACGACGGCCGGCGTCCAGCCTTTGCGCTTGAGGTATTCGGCGATCCAGATCACGAGCGGCGTCTTGCCGCTGCCGCCGGCAGTGAGATTGCCGACCACGATCACCGGGATGCCGGGATGC
>DASWER010000644.1:0-1913 GCA_036394655.1 Burkholderiales bacterium | reverse complement strand
CCCCGAATCGCGCACCAGCTTCTCCCAGTAGGGCGCTTCCTTTTTCACCTCGGCATCGAACGCGGCGGGCGAGGCCGACGGCGTCGTGTCCATGCCCTGCAGCGCGATCTTCCCGCGCACCTCGGGCTTGGCGAGGCCCTTGACCATCGCGCCGTGCAGGCGCTGGACCACCGCGTTCGGCGTGCCGGCGGGAACGAACAGGCCGAACCAGAAGGTGAAGTCGTAGCCCGGCAATCCGGCTTCCTCCGCGCCCGGTATTCCCGGCACCGCAGGCGAAGCGTGGCGCGAGCTCACTGCAAGCGCGCGCACGCGTCCGGCGCGGATGAAGCCCATCACGGTGGGCGCAGTGGCGAAATTCACCTGCGTGTCGCCGGCGAGCAGCGACTGCGTCGCCGGCCCGCCGCCCTTGAACTGCACGTGCGTGAAT
This sequence comes from Burkholderiales bacterium, assembly GCA_036394655.1. Classification (GTDB taxonomy): domain Bacteria; phylum Pseudomonadota; class Gammaproteobacteria; order Burkholderiales; family SG8-39; genus SCGC-AG-212-J23. Next base: position 1,486 of record DASWER010000644.1, on the reverse strand, counting down.
TGGATACCTGCGACCGATTCGAACAGCACCGAGGCCATGTGCGGCGAGGAGCCATAGCCGGCCGAGGCATGAAACAGCTTGCCGGGATTGGCCTTGGCGTAGGCGATGAGCTCGCGCAGGTCTTTCACCGGCAGCGTGTTGCTGACGCAGACCAGCGTCGGCCCGGTCGCCACGCGCGTCACCGCGACGAAGTCCTTGTCCGGGTCGTAAGTCAGGCTCGCGTACATGGCGCGGTTGATCGCCATGTGCGCCGCGTTGAGGATGGTGTAGCCGTCGTTCGCCGAGCGCGCGACGAACTCGTGCGCGATGTTGCCGCCCGCGCCGGGCCGGTTCTCGACCACCACCGGCACGCCGAGCTCTTTCGTCAGCTCGTCGCCCGCCATGCGCGTCAGGAAGTCTCCCGAGCCGCCCGGCGGATAGCCGACGACGATCTTCAGCGGCTTACTTGGAAAATTGGCGTGTGATGCGACCTGGCCCAGCGCGTGCCCCGTCAGCACGCAAGCGCCCAGAAACGCGAGCAGTCTGGTCATTGCCTTACTTTCAGTTGGGCGAGCACCCGGTCGGGATAATCGCTCGCGATGCCATCGACGCTCATGGCGAGCATGCGCGCGATGTCGGCTGGCTCGTTCACGGTCCACACGGTGACTTTCATACCCCATTTACGCGCGGCCGCGAGCCGTTCCGGGGTGAGCATTTCGAAATCCGGCGACCAGATTTTGCCGCCGGCCGCATGCACGCGCGCGGGATCTGAGCCCTTGCCCTCCGTGCAGTACACCGTCGCGAGCTCCGGCGCCTCGCGCTCGACGACTTTCAGCAAGCGCCAGTCGAAGGCCTGCACGGTGGTGCGCCTCTCCATGCCGGCCTTGCGCACCTCCGCGATCAGCGCGCGCGCGAAGGGCTCGGGCGCGAGCGTCTCGTGCGGCGCCTCGAGGTCGCTCTTCGGCTCGATGTTGAAGCGAACGGCCTTGTTTTTCTGCGCCAGCGCGAAGAGCTCAGCCAGCCGCGGCACGCGCGTGCCGTCGAGCGGCTGCTGCTTCGGGAAGCGCTTCGCATAGTCGCTGCCCGGGCGCAGGCGGCCCACGTCATAGCGCTGCAGCTCGGCGTAGGTCATGGAGTTGATCGGCAGCGCTTTCGGCACCCAGTTCCCGTCGGGGCCGCGCGCGATGTCCGGGTTCAGGCCGCGGTCGTGGTGCACGACAACCACGCCGTCGCGCGTGACGCCGACATCGAGTTCCAGGGTGTTGACGCCGATTTCCAGGGCACGGGAGAAGCCGGGCAGCGTGTTCTCGGGCAGGTAGCCGCGCGCGCCGCGGTGGCCTTGCAGATCCATCAAAGGATCATCTGTGTCTGCGTGGTGACCGAAAGGAGCTTGCCGCTCTCGTCGGTGATGCGCGTCTCCCAGACGTGCGTGCGCTTGCCCTTGTGGATCGGCTTGGCCTCGGCCTGCACGGTGCCCGAGCGGCAGCCGGCGATGAAGTTGGTCTTG
>DASWER010000643.1:0-8207 GCA_036394655.1 Burkholderiales bacterium | reverse complement strand
CTGGGGCGAGGGCCGGCCGGGCTGGCATATCGAGTGCTCGGCGATGGGCTGCACGCTGCTCGGCGAGCAGTTCGACATCCACGGTGGCGGCATGGACCTGCAGTTCCCGCATCATGAAAACGAGATCGCCCAGTCCGAAGGCGCGACCGGCAAGCCGTTCGTCAAATACTGGATGCACAACGGGTTCCTGCGCATCGACGACGAGAAGATGTCCAAGTCGCTCGGCAACTTCTTCATCGTGCGCGACGTGCTCGCGCGCTACGACGCCGAGGTGATCCGCTTCTTCCTGCTGCGCTCGCATTACCGCAGCCCGCTCAACTATTCCGACGCGAACCTCGAGGACGCGAAGCAGGCTCTCACGCGCCTTTACACCGCGCTGGGCGCCGCCCCGGTCGCGCATTCGGAGGTCGATTGGGCAGAGCAGCATGCGCAACGGTTCAAATCGGCGATGGACGACGACTTCGGCACGCCCGAGGCGATCGCCGAGCTGCACCAGCTCGCCAACCGCGTATTCCACGGCGACGGCGCCGCCGCGCGCCAGTTGAAGGCGCTGGGCGCAGTGCTCGGGGTCTTGCAGCGCGAGCCGAACGAATTCCTGCGCGCCGCGCCCGCCGGTGTCGATGAAGCCTGGATCGGCGAGCAGATCGCGGCGCGCGACGCGGCGCGCAAGCGGCGCGATTTCGCCGAGGCCGACCGCATCCGCAAGGCGCTGCTCGACAAGGGCGTCGTGCTGGAGGATAAAGGTGGGACTACCAACTGGCGTCGCGCTTAATGCAAACAGTGCTTATCCATCCGCTCGTCGTGCGCATCACGCACTGGATCAACGTGCTCGCGATCCTCATCATGATCACGAGCGGCTGGGCCATCTACAACGCGTCGCCGCTCTTCGGCTTCGAAATTCCGTACGCTGTCACCCTCGGCGGCTGGCTCGCCGGCGCCCTGCAGTGGCACTTCGCGGGCATGTGGCTGTTCGCGCTGAATGGCCTGGTTTACCTGGCCTACGGCATCGCATCGGGCCATTTCCGTCGCAAGCTCCTCCCGGTCACGCCGCGCGCGGTGCTGCACGACATTCGCGAGGCGCTGCGCGGGCACCTCGCGCACGATGACCTCTCGGTGTACAACGCGGCGCAGCGCGCGGCCTACGTCGCGCTGATCCTTGCGCTCATGTTGCTCGTTGCGACCGGGCTCGCGATCTGGAAGCCGGTGCAGTTCTATTCGCTGGCACGGCTGATGGGTGACTACGAGGGTGCGCGTTATCTGCACTTCTTCGCCATGTCGGCGGTGTTTCTCATCGTCGTGATCCACGTGATCATGGTGATCCTCGTGCCGCGCACCTTCCCGACGATGTTCACCGGCCGATTCCGCAGGACACCATGAGCATGGACCGCAACTTCAGCATCCACCGTTCGCCAGAGGTAGCGAATCTCGAGCGCCGCTTGTTTCTGAAGCGCGGGCTATCGCTCGGCGCGCTGTCGCTGCTCGCGGGCTGTGAGATCACCGACCAGGAAGGCGTGCAGCGCGTGCTGCTCGCGATGTCGCGCTGGAATGACGGCGTGCAGGACTGGCTGTTCGACCCCAAGCGCCTCGCACCCGAATTCCCGGAGAGCCAGATCACGCGCCCGTTCCCGTTCAACGGCTACTACCCGGAGAGCGAGGTTCGCGAGATCGACGGCGCCAGCTACAAGCTCGAGCTTGCCGGCATGGTGCGTGAAAAGAAGCCGTGGACGCTCAGCGAACTCTACGCGCTGCCGCAGGTGTCTCAGGTGACGCGCCACATCTGCGTCGAGGGCTGGAGCGCGATCGGCAAGTGGAGCGGGGTGCGCTTCTCCGATTTCCTCGCGCGCATCGGCGCCGATACCAGCGCGAAATACGTCGGCTTCCAGTGCGCCGACGACTACTACGGTTCGATCGACATGGCGACCGCGCTGCATCCGCAGACGCAGCTCAGCCTGCGCTACGCCGACGAGACCCTGCCGCCGAAGTACGGCTATCCCATGAAGCTGCGCATTCCGACCAAGCTCGGCTTCAAGAATCCCAAGCACATCGCCGCCATCTTCGTCACCAACGAATACCCCGGCGGGTATTGGGAAGACAAGGGCTACAACTGGTACAGCGGCTCCTAGCTCGCGGCTAGGATCTTCGCCACCAGGACGTCGGGCTGCTCGAGCATCGGGCAGTGACCCGAGTCCGCGATTTCTTCGTAGCGCGCCCCTGGAATCTTCTGCCCGAGCTTGCGCGCCAGCGCTGGCGGCGTGGTCTGGTCGAGCGCACCGCATAGCACCAGGGTGCGATTTTTGATCGCCGGGGCGCTTGCGCTTAGGTCGAGGGAAGCCAATGCAAGGCAGGCGCGCGCGAAGCACTGTGGGTCCACGGCGCCGAGCGCGGCTCTGCGCGCGGCGATGATCTCGGGATGGCGCTCGGCGAACGCCGCTGGAAACATGCGCGCAATGGCGGTGTCGAGCACCGCAGCCATGCCGCCGCCGGACACCCGCTCGGCCATGGCACGGAAGGGCAGGCGTGCCGGCTCGGGAAAGGCCGCGAGCGTATCGGCGACGATCAGCCGGCCGAAGCGCCTGCCGTGCCGGATGGCGAGTTCGAGCGCGACGAAGGCGCCGAAGCCGTTGCCGAACACCGTTGTGTCCTGCGCGAGCTCGAGCGCAGCCATCACGCGCGCGACATGATCGGCGTGCTCGCCCACGCTGCCGAGCTCGACGGCGCTCGAGGCGCCGAAGCCCGGCAGATTGATGCGCGTCACGCGCCTTTCCCTGGCGAGGCGCGGCAGCATGAGGTCGAACACCGTGAGCTCGGTGAGCAGCGAATGGATCAGCAAGAGCGGTGCGCCTGCGCCGTGCTGGTCGTATTCGACCTGCGCGGCTCCGAGCGTTCGAAACATGGCCTCCTCCGGTGGGCGCGGCGAGATTAGCATGCTTAAATTGACGAGGAGGAGCGAGCCTGAGCCCATTCGAACTGGTCGAGCCGCGAACGCTCGCGGAAGCGATCGCGGCGCTCGACGCGAGCGATGGCGCGGTGCGGCCGATGTCGGGTGGCACGGCGCTGATGCTGATGATGAAGGCGGGCGTGCTGCGGCCGTCGCGCCTCGTCAACCTGCGCCGGCTCGGCCTCGACCAGATCAAGCTCGGCACGCAGGGCGAGCTCCAGGTCGGCGCCATGGTCACGCTGCGCGCGCTGGAGAAGTCGCCGCTTCTCAAAGGGTGGCCCGTCATCGTGCGCACGCTGCGCACGCTCTCGAACGTGCGCGTGCGTAACGTGGCGACCGTCGGCGGCCACCTGGCGCACGGCGATCCGCACATGGACCTGCCGCCGCTCTTGAGCGCGCTTGCCGCAAGCGTCACCATCGCCGGGCCGAAAGGCGAGCGCACCGCTTCGGTGGAGGCTATCTACGCCGGCTACCTCGAGACCACGCTTGCGCGCGACGAGCTGATCACCGCCCTGAGCGTGCCGGCGATGGGCTCGCGCCGCGCCGTCTACCTGAAATGCACCACGCGTTCCGCCGACGACTGGCCCGCACTCGGCATGGCCGTGGTGCTCGACGGGCAAAGAGCGAGCATCGTCCTGAGCGCGGCGACCGACAAACCGACGCGGCTCGCCGCAGCCGAGAAAATCCTGAGCGGCAGCAGCCTCGACGACAAGCTGATCCAGCGGGCTGCCGATGCGGCGCGGGAGGTTCGCATCGAGGGCGATCTTCACGGCTCTGCCGCCTATAAGAAGCACCTGATTGGCGTGTATCTCAGACGGGCGATCCATGAAGCGCGCAACGCAAGCCGCTGAGACGCCACAGGTTGGCCGCTCGGTGCCGCGGCTGGAGTCGTGGCTCAAGGTCACCGGCCGTGCCGAGTACGTGCACAACCTGCGCCTGCCGGGGATGCTCTACGGCAAGATTTTTCGCTCCACCGTGGCGCACGGCCGCATCAAGCGCATCGATGTGAGCGCGGCGCGCGCGGTGGCGGGCGTGCACAGCGTGGTCACCGCGGCGGAAGTGAAGACGGTAGTGCCCGATCCCTATTACGGGCCTGCATTCCACGATCAGCCGGTGCTCGCCGTCGACAAAGTGCGCTACGTCGGCGAGCCGATTGCTGTGGTGCTCGCCTCCGATCCCCACGTCGCCGAGGAGGCGGTGCACCTCATCAGCGCCGAATACGAGGAACTCCCCGCCGTCTACGACGAAGTGGAGGCGATGACGTCCAAGGCGATCGTGCACGACGCGCTCAGGCCCGCCGGGACGTTTCCTGATTTGAAGCACCTGAAAGGCAAAACCAATACGAACATAGCGCTCGACTTCCGCCTGCGCCGCGGCGATGCGGCGAAGGCGATGAAAGGCGCCGAGCGCGTGTTCGAGCATCGCTTTCGCACGCAGCAGGTCATGCATACGCCGCTCGAGCCCCTGGTCTCGGTCGCGGAATCGACCGACAGCTCCATCACCATCCACACCGCATCGCAAAGCCCGTCGTTCGTGCGCATCGAGATCGCGCGGCTGCTGGGCTGGCCGGAAAACCGCGTGCGCGTGCGCGTGCCGTTCCTGGGCGGCGGCTTCGGCGCCAAGCTCTACATCAAGCTCGAGGCGCTGGTGGCGGTGCTCTCGCTGCTGGTGCATCGCCCGGTGAAGATCTCGCTGACGATGGAAGAGCAGTTCTTCACCATCACCAAGCACGCCAGCACCTTTCGGATCAAAAGCGGCGTGACGCGCGACGGCCGCGTCGTCGCGCGCGATTGCGAGGTTTGGTGGAACGGCGGTGCCTACGCCGACATCGGGCCGCGCGTCACGCAGAAATCGGGGTTCACCGCGCCTGGACCTTACGACATCCAGGACGTGTCGATCGATTCGTACGCGCTCTACACGAACCTGCCACCAGCGGGGGCGCTGCGCGGTTTCGGCATCCCGCAGCTCGTCTGGGCCTATGAGAGCCACACCGACATGATCGCGCGCGAGCTCGGCATCGATCCGGTCGAGTTCCGGCGCCGCAACCTCCTGCGCGAAGGCCGGCCGCAGGCGACCGGCACCGTGATGCGCGATGCGGCGATCGAGAAGGTGCTCGAGCGCACCGCCAGCCTGCTCGACTGGGACAAGCCTTTCGAGCGCGGCACCGGGGTGGTGCGCCGCGGCCGTGGCATCGCCATCGGCTTCAAGGCCTGCATCTCCAATACGACCTCGCTCGCGGCAGTCAGCGTCAACGCCGACGGCAGCTGTACCGTCTATACGAGCACGGTTGACATGGGGCAGGGCTCGGACACCGCGATGGCGCAGATCGCAGGCGAAGTGCTGCAGATCCCGACCGAAGCGGTCACGGTGGTGCACTCCGACACCGACGTCACGCCGTTCGACATGGCGACGCTCGGCTCGCGCTCGCTCTTCCACAGCGGCAACGCGGTGAAGCTCGCGGCCGAAGACGCGCGCGATCAGCTGGCAAAACTGAAGCGCGAGCTCGGACTGCCGGCCGAGACGCCGGTGGCCGATGTGTTTCGCAAGAAGTACGGCATGCGCGCAGGCTCGGTGATGGGCGTCGGCAATTTCATCCCGCCGTATACGCCTCCGGACGAGAACGGCCAGACCGAGAACGCGACGCCGTTCTGGATGGTCGGCGCCACCGGCGTGGAGCTCGAGGTCGACACCGAAACTGGCCGCGTGCGCATAACGCGGCTGATCAACGTCGCCGACGTCGGCACGCCGATCAACCCGCGCATCGTCGAAACGCAGTTGTCCGGCGGCGCGATCATGCAACTGGGCTTCACGCTGTTCGAAAAAATGCTGTTTGATGGCGAGGGCCAGCTGCGCAATGCCTCGCTCGCCGAGTACAAGATCCCGGGGCTGCTCGACCTGCCGGGCGAAATCGTCAATGAGGCGGTGGTGGCCGAGCAGCGCAGCGGCCCCTTCGGCGCCAAGGGCGTGGGAGAGACGGCCACCTTTGGCGTGTCACCTGCGGTCGCCAACGCGATTCACGATGCGATCGGCGTGCGGCTCACCGAGTTGCCGATGAATCCCGAAGCCGTCTACAGCGCATTCAAGCGATGAGGCGCGCGATCCAGTTCCGCCTGAACGGCGAGAGCGTCGAAGCGCAGGTCGCGCCGCACGAGACGCTGGTCGAGGTGTTGCGCGAAGAGTTCGGCCTGTTTGGCGCTCGCGAAAGCTGCGGGCAGGGGCTGTGCGGCTGCTGTACCGTGCTGGTGAATGGCACAGCGGTGTCCGGTTGCTTATACCTTGCAGCGCTGGCACAAGGCGCGCATGTGCAGACTGTGGAAGGCGGCACCGAGCTCGACGCGGTCCAGGAGGCATTCATCGAGCGCGCGGCTTTCCAGTGCGGCTTCTGCACGCCGGGATTCGTGCTGATGACCCGCCAGCTGCTGGACGAGATCCCGGACCCGTCGGAAGACGACATCCGCCACTACCTGTCCGGAAACCTGTGCCGCTGCGCGGCTTATCCGGAAATCATCGAAGCGGTGAAGCTCGCCGCCGTGAAAAGGAGAACGAAATGAAATCGCTTGTCGCCATGGTGCTGGCCACGATCTGTTCGTTGGCGGCAGCGCAAGACTACCCATCGAAGCCGATCCGCATCCTGGTGCCGTTTGCGCCCGGTGGCGCGGTCGATACGACGGCTCGCATCCTTACCCAGAAGATGTCCGAGCGGCTGAACTGGAACTTCGTGGTCGAGAACCGGCCGGGCGGCAACGGCTTCATCGCCACCACCGCGGTCAAGGATGCGCCGGGCGACGGCTATACGCTGCTCATGGCGCATACCGGCGAGTTCTCGGTGAACCCGGGACTGTTTCCCAACGTGCCTTACGATCTCGAGCGCGACTTCGTCGCCATTACCATGGTGAGTGACGCGCCGATGCTGTTTCTCGCCAACAGCCAGGTGCCGTTCAACAATCTGCAGGAGCTGGTGGCCGCGGCGAAGGCGAAGCCGGGCGCCATCGCCTGGTCCTCGGCGGGCACGGGAAGCATCAACCATCTCGCCGGCGAATGGCTGGCAGTCGCCGCCGGCATCAAGGTGCTGCATGTGCCCTATAAGGGCGGCGCGCCTGCGGCGGCAGCGGTGGCGGCGGGTGACGTGGCCTACGGCGTGATGGCGGTGCCGGGGGCGACGCCGCATCTCAAGTCCGGGCGCGGCAAGGTGCTCGGCATCACCACGGCGAGGAAATCGGTGCTTGATGGATCGTGGCAGACGCCTCGTGAAGCGGGCATCCAGGATCTCGACGCTTCAATCTGGTCGGGTCTCTTCGCGCCGAAGGCCACGCCGCGGGCGGTGGTCGAGCGGCTCAATGCCGAGGTGCGGAAGACCTTGGATCAGCCGGACGTGAAGAAACGCTTCGCCGATTCGGGTTACGAGACGGCTGGCATGTCGTCCGAAGAATTCCTCGCGCGCATCAAGCGCGAGGCGGAGCGTTACCGGCAGGTCATCCAGGCGGCAGCGGTAAAGCCGGAGTAGCTACTCGGGTTGCGCGGTCGAGCCGGAGCCGGCGGCGCCATCGCGCCGAGCCCGCGCCGTGTTCTCCTGCCCCGTACCGGCATCGCCTGGCGCTTGCGCGCCGGGTACATCGGAGTCGTAGCGCGGGTTGGCGCAGCCGGCGAGGGCGGAGACCGCTGCAAAAATGACTAAGAATCTGCCCATTCGCCTGCTGCTGCCATCCGCGTTCCCGGACACTTTTACAGCGGGGCTACTTTGCCGTCCGCCTTCACCTGCACGCGGTCGCCTTCGCGCAGATTGAAGTCTGTGCTGTAGGTGCGGACCGTGTTGTCCTGATCCATCTGCACGCTTACGTCGTGCGTCGCGGCCGTGCCACCGGCAGCGGAGCGTTGCTCGTAAGTTGTGCAGCCTGCCATTGCGACTGCGGCGATCAACAGTACTAGGTACTTAGCCATAGGGGCCTCCTTGTTGAGACCTCTTGGAGCAGCAAACGACGTACCCATGCCGTAGCCCGGCAAAGCGGCCAGATTCCGCACTCCGGCCAAAAACAATCGTCAGGCTGCGCAGTGCCTTTGCAACCCCTTGAATACCGTCAGTTTTTTAAAGAGTTATTACTTAAATTATCAACAAGTTAGGTTAAACTCAGGAGATAATGCGTTAAGTCGTAAAAGAAAGTAAATCGGACGTTGGGGAAAGCAGGGGAAGAATGGCTGAGGGGAAGCTAGGGAGTTCGGGTCAAAGCGCCGAACCGGTCGCGCTGCCGCCGATCAGGGAGGACCTGCGCCT
>DASWER010000642.1:0-1625 GCA_036394655.1 Burkholderiales bacterium | reverse complement strand
GCCTCGAGCCCGCCGTGCTTGGAGCTCATGAGGCCTAGCACGATCTTTTTCGTAGAACCTCGAGGGAAAAAGCGCAGCGGCTCGAAGCCGCCCGAGCGCGCGTCGTCGTACTCGAGGAAATAGGCGTCGACCTCCACCAGGTTGAACAGCACCTCCGCGATCGGCTCATACGGTCCTTCGGCGGCCCACTGCCCCGCCGAATTGCCGCGGCACAGATGGATCGCAACCGTCATGCCCGCAGGACGTTGCGCCAGCACGCTGTTGATCAGTCGGGCGAACTGCGCGGGCGAGTCGTAGCCCCAGCCGCGGAAAATCTCGCGCAGCTTCGGATCGCACAGGTAGGCGAAGTTGGTGTCGTCGAGCTGCACATAACTGCAGCCTGCTTCGCCAAGGTCGCGCAGCTCCTCGCGGTACACGCGCGCGATGTCGGCATGGAATTCGGCGAGATCGGGATACGCCTCGCGGCTCACCGCGTCGCGCCCGCCGCGCAGCAGCATGGTGGGTGACGGGATAGTCTGCTTCGCGGTGCGCCTGGTCTGCGCCTTCAGGTAGCGAAAACCGTCCACTTCTATAGGCCGCGAGCGCTTCAGCTTGCCGGTGACCTCAAAGGCGCGCGGGCCGAACTGCCCGCCCGAGCCCGGCGCGTTGCTGCCGCCGCTGCGCGCGCCATCCAGTTTGCCGATGAAGTCAGAGTGGAACGAGGTGCGGCGGAACTCGCCGTCGGTGATCGAGTGCAGGCCGATGGCTTCCTGCATCGCGATGGCGTCGCGAATACAGCGGTCCTGCAGCTCGCGCAGCTCCTCGGCCGGGAAGTCGCCTTGCAGCGAGCGTTCGTGCGCCGCTCGCAGCTCCGGCGGACGCAGCAGGCTGCCGACGTGGTCGGCGCGAAACGGTGCGCGCTCTAGCTCCATCGCGCGAAGCAGAGTCCGGTGCCGGTGAGCGCGGGGGTGCGATAGGCCGGCGTGTAGGACAGCCACGACAGATCGAGGTCCGCCGCCGCGCGCGCCACCACCAGCCAGTTGCGGATCTCGGAGCTGCCGGCTTTCAGCTTGCGCGGATCGAGCGCCGCGAGGAATTCATGGTCCTTGGCGCGGAAGGATTTGATGATGGCGCGATCCATCGCCTCGTCGAGCGCGAAATGGCTCAAGCCGCCGGAGGCGAGCACGCCGACGCGCAGATCCTCGGGATACGCGGCGATGGCGTCTTTCAGCGCCGCACCGAGCTTCACGCAGCGCTGCGGCAGCGGTGGATTGGGCGGGTTGTAGGTGTTGAGGAAGATGGGAACGATCGGCAGCGGCGCATCCTTCAGATACCAGCGGTGCACGAACGAGTATGCGTGCCCCTCGTGCTGGCCGGCGGACAGCGCCGCAAGCGCCGACAGGTCGAACTCGCGCTCCACCAGCGCATCGATGAGATGCAGCGCGAGATGGCTATTGCAGGGGTAATGCACCTCGCCCGCCTCTTCCAGCCGGCGCATCTGCGCTCGCCGGTACCAGTCGCCCTCGGCAACCGGCTTCTGCGGCGCATTGCGGATGGTCTCGCCGTAATAGATCGCGATCGCCGGCATGTGCTGGTCGCCGAACAGCTCGTACTGATCGTCGCCCACCACCACCAGGGCATCGAGC
>DASWER010000641.1:0-4087 GCA_036394655.1 Burkholderiales bacterium | reverse complement strand
ATCGGCATGCCGCCGCGCGTGGCGGTCTGGATGGTGTTCGCCACCAGCGTGAGGACCGCGGGGTGCAGAGGGTCGTAAAGGTGCGCCACCGCGTCGTCGGTGCGGTCGATGGCGAGCGTGTACTGGATCAGGTCGTTGGTGCCGATCGAGAGGAAATGCAGCCGCCGCATGAAGATCGGCAGCGCCAGCGCCGCCGCCGGGATCTCGATCATGCCGCCGACCTGCACCGAGCGGTCGTAGGGCTGGTCGCGCTCCTCGAGCTGCTGCTTCGCCTGGGCGATGAGCACCAGCGTCTGGTCGATCTCGTGCGCGTGCGCCACCATCGGCAGCAGGATCCGCACGGTGCCGTAGTGCGAGGCGCGCAGGATCGCGCGCAGCTGGGTGAGGAACATCTGCGGCTCGGAGAGGCAGAAGCGGATCGCCCGCAGGCCCATCGCGGGGTTGGGCATGGTGTGCGCGCCGTCGCCGCCGTTCAGCGCCTTGTCGGCGCCGACGTCCAGCGTGCGCAGGATCACCGGCCGGCCCTTCAGCGCCTCGGCGACCTCGCGATAAGCCGCGAACTGCTCTTCCTCGCCGGGCAGGTCCTTGCGGTTCAGGAACATGAACTCGGTGCGGAACAGGCCCACGCCCTCGGCGCCCGACTCGAGCACTTCGGAGGTGTCCTGCGGCAGCTCGATGTTGGCGTAGAGCTCGATCGGCGTGCCGTCCTGCGTGGCGGCGCGGGTTTTCTTCAGGCGCTTGAGGCGCTGGCGCTCGGCCTTGAGCTCGGCCTGGCGCTCGCGGTATTCGGCGAGCACCACCGGGTCGGGATTGACCACCAGCAGGCCGCGCTCGCCGTCGACGATCAGCAGCTCGCCTTCGCTGATGGTCTGGAAGGCGTGGTGCAGGCCGACGATCGCCGGGATCGCGAGCGAGCGCGCGACGATGGCGGTGTGCGAGGTGACGCCGCCGACGTCGGTGATGAAGCCGCCGTAGCGGTGGCGCTTGAAGAGAATCATGTCGGCGGGCGACAGATCGTGCGCCACCACGATCAGCTTCTGCTCCTCCGACACCGCGGGCTCGGCGATGGTCTGGGCGCCCATCAGCGCCTTCAGCACGCGCTCCACCGCGTGCTGCACGTCGGCCTTGCGCTCGCGCAGGTAGGGGTCGTCGATCTCGTCGAAGCGCTCGACCAGGCGCTCCATCTGCTGCACCAGCGCCCACTCGGCGTTCGAGCGCCGGGTGCGGATCAGCTCGCGCGGCACCACGGCGAGCGCCGAGTCGTTCAGGATCATGCGGTGCAGGTCGAGGAACGCCGCGAATTCCTTCGGCGCGTCGTCGGCGATGTGCGCCTTGAGGTCCAGCAGCTCCTGCTGCGCCACCTGCATCGCGCGATCGAAGCGCGCCAGCTCGGCCTCGATCGCCTCCGGCGCCACCTCGTAGTGCGCGACCTCGAGCCGCGCGGTCGCCACCAGGTGCGCGTAGCCGACGGTGATGCCGCCGGCCACGGCATGGCCGTGCAGCACGAAATTCACTCGCCTTCTCCGAAGCGATCCGCGATCAGTTTCGTCAGCGCGGCGAGCGCCTTGTCGGCGTCGGCGCCTTCGGCCTCGATCACCACCTTCGAGCCCTTGCCGGCCGCCAGCATCATCACGCCCATGATGCTCTTCGCGTTGACGCGCCGGCCGCTGCGCGAGAGCCAGATCTCGCTCTGGAAGCCGCTCGCGATGTGCGTGAGCTTCGCGGCGGCGCGCGCGTGCAGCCCGAGGCGGTTGATGATCTCGGCTTCGATATTAGGCATCGAGGCACCGGTCGGAATTCATATGCACCACGCCTTCGGCACCGCCGGACAATGCGCGCTTCACGGCGGCAGCAAGGGAGCCGTTGCGACTCGTCAGCACGCGCAGCAGCATCGGCAGCGACACGCCCGAGACGCCTTCGACCTGTCCATCGGCGAGCAGGCGGGACACCACGTTGCCCGGCGTCGCGCCGAAGATATCGGTCAGCACCAGCACGCCGTCGCCGGCATCGATTCTCTCGAGCAGCTCGCGGGCACGCAGCACCAGGTCGTCCGGATCGTCCTGGCGCCAGACCGAGAGCGTCGCGACCTGCTGCGCCACGCCGCCGAGGATCTGGCTCGCACTGGTGAGGAGCGCCGTGCCGATCTCGCCATGCGTGACGAGCAGCACGCCGATCATGCGATCCGCGCCTCGAGTGCCGTGACGAACGTCCCGGAAACGTCGAAGCCGGTCTGGTCCTGGATCTCGCGGAAGCAGGTCGGGCTGGTCACGTTCACTTCGGTGAGCCAGTCGCCGATGATGTCGAGCCCCACCAGCAGCAATCCTCGTTTCGCCAGCGTCGGCCCCAGCGCCGTGGCAATCTCGCGTTGGCGTGCCGAGAGCGGCTTGGCCACGGCGCGCGCGCCCGCCGCGAGGTTGCCGCGCGACTCGCCGGGCTTGGGGATGCGCGCGAGGCATTGCGGCACCGGGGTGCCGTCGATGATCAGGACGCGATGGTCGCCGTGCACGATTTCCGGAATGTAGCGCTGCGCCATCACCATGCGGGCACCGCGCTGCGCCATGATCTCGACGATCACGTTGCGGTTGGGATCGTCGGTGCGCACGCGGAAGATGTTCTCGCCGCCCATCACGTCGAGGCGCTTCACCACCACGTCGCGCTGCTCGTCGATGAAGGCCTGGATGCGCTCGGGCTCGCGCGTCACCAGCGTCGGGGCGACAAAGGCGGCGAACTCGGCGATCGCGAGCTTCTCGTTGTGGTCGCGGATCGCATCGGGCGAGTTGAACACCTTTACGCCCTCGCGCACGGCGGCCGACAGCAGCCAGGTGGTGGCGACGTACTCGAGGTCGAACGGCGGGTCCTTGCGCATCAGGACCGCCGCGTAATCCTTTAGCGGCTTGAGCTCGCTCTCGTGCCCGCGGTACCAGTCCTCGTCGTTGTCGGTGAGCGAGATGCGCGTCGCTTGCGCGCTGACGCGGTTCTTCGACCAGTGGAGATGGGTCTGCTCGGCGGCCCAGATGACGTGGCCGCGCGCCTGCGCCGCCCGCATCATCGCCACGCTCGAGTCTTTGTACGCCTTTAGGGACTCGAGCGGATCGACGATGAAGAGGAGTGCCGCGGCCAAATTGAAGAGCTGCGGGCTACTTGGCCTGCGACACCATGAAGTCGATGGCGGCGCGGATCTCGGCGTCAGACAGCGCCGGGTTGCCGGCCTTGGGCGGCATCGCGCCCTTGCCTTTGATCACCGACTGCACGAGGGCGTCGGTGCCTTGCTTAATACGCGGCGCCCACTCGGCCTTGTTACCGAGCTTCGGCGCATTCGCGACACCGGCGGTGTGGCACGCGGTGCAAGTCGTGTCGTAGACCTTCTTGCCATCGACTGCGCCAGGCTTGGATTGCGTCGCCGCGACGGCGGCCGGTTTCACTGCGGGCTCCTTGAACTTGGCACCGGCCTGGTTCGCCATGAACGCCACCGCGCGCGCGATCTCGTCATCGGTGAGCGAGGGATTGCCGCCCTTCGGCGGCATGGCGCCTTTGCCTTTGATCGCGTCCTTGACCAGCTCGCCGAAGCCCTCCTTGATGCGCGGTGCCCACGCCGCCTTGTCGCCGATCTTCGGCGCATTGGCGACGCCGGTCTGGTGGCAGGTTGCGCACACCGACTTCACGATTTCTTCGCCGCTGCGCGCGCCGGAAGCGCCGCCGCCCGCCGCGCCGAACTCGACGCGGCCCACGGGTTGAATGCGCGCCGCGACCGATTCAGGGGTCATCGCGTTGGGATCCGCGCCGGGTGTGCTCGTCACGAGCTGCACCAGCAGCACGATGCCGAAGATCGGCACGAGGAACGACGCCAGCACGACAACGATCAGCTGCTGCGGCGTCTTGATGAACGAGGAATGCTGGTCGTGCGTGTTCACTGGAATTGTGTTTGTTGGTGGGGAAGGGCGTGATTCTAGCGTCAAGCCTTAACGCATGGACGGACAAGGGAAAAGCTTGTTATCCTGCGCGCCTCCAGGCGCCCGTAGCTCAGCGGATCAGAGTATTGGCCTCCGAAGCCAAGGGTCGTGGGTTCGAATCCCGCCGGGCGCGCCAG
>DASWER010000640.1:0-2747 GCA_036394655.1 Burkholderiales bacterium | reverse complement strand
CGCCATGGCGCGCTCCTGGTTCTCGAACTCGCCCGACCAGGTGATGCTCACGCCTTCGGGCAGCTTGACGTTGTCGGCGACGTTGCGCTGCATGTCGTTCACCACGCCGCCCATGTCGCGGCCGCGGATGAAGACGCCGATGGCGAAGACGCGCTTGCCGTTCTCGCGCGCGATGTTCATCAGGCCGCCGACGGTGCGGAAGCTCGCCACCTCGGAGAGCGGCACGTAGGCGCCGTTGGGCGTGGCGATCAGCAGGTCCTGCATGCGCGTGAGCTTGCGCTCCTCCTCCTCCAGGCGCACCGCCACCGCAAATTTGCTTTCTCCCTCCCATACCTGGGTGACGGCTTTGCCGCCCAGCGCGCTCTCGATCACGTCCTGCACGTCGGCGACGTTCAAGCCGTAGCGCGCGGCGCGCGCGCGGTCGACGCGCACCTGGATCTGCGGCAGCTCGCCCAGGCGATCGACGAAGGCGCGCGCCACGCCCGGCACGGTCTGCACCTGCTTCAGCACCAGGAGCGAAAGGTCGCGCAGCTGCTCCAGGTCGTCGCCGAACACCTTGATCACGATCTGGCCGTCGATCTGCGAGATCGACTCGAGCACGTTGTCGCGGATCGGCTGCGAGAAAGACGGCTCGATGCCCGGAATGCGCGTGATCTCGGCCTCCATCTCGGCCAGCAGCTTCGGCTTGGTGATGCCCTTGCGCCATTCGTGCTCCGGCTTCACGTCGACCAGGAACTCGGCCATGTTGATGAGCTTCGGATCGGTGCCGTCCTCGGGCCGCCCGGCCTTGGAGGTGACGCTCACCACCTCGGGCGACTTGCGGATCGCTTCGCGGATGCGCCGGTTCATCTCCTGCGCCTCCGACACCGAGACGCTGGTCGGCAGGAACACGTTGACCCAGATCGCGCCCTCGTTCAGCTCGGGCAGGAACTCGGTGCCCAGGCGCGGCACCAGCGCGAGGCTCGCCGCCAGCGCGAGCACTGCGGAAACCAGGACTGTCCTTGGACGGCGTAAAGCCCAGGCGAGCGCCGGCGCGTACAGGCGCTTGGCCCCCCGCACGATCGCATTCTCGTGCTCGGGCAGGTTCTTCTTCAGCATCACCGAGCAGAGCAGCGGCACCAGAGTGAGCGACAAAATCAGCGCGCCGACCAGCGCCGAGACCACCGAGTAGGCCATCGGCGCGAAGATGCGTCCCTCGTGGCGCTGCAGCGTGAAGATCGGGATGTGCGCGGCGATGATGATCAGCATCGAGAACAGCGTCGGCCGGCCGACCTCGACTGCCGCCTGCAGGATGGTGTTCTTGCGCGCCTTGTCGTCGAGCTCGCGGTGCGCGTGGGATTCTTCCGTCAGTCGGCGGAACACGTTCTCGACCACGATTACCGCACCATCGACGATGATGCCGAAGTCCATCGCGCCGAGCGACAGCAGGTTGGCCGGGATGCCGATCCAGGTGAGCCCGAGGAAGGTGGCAAGCAGCGCGAGCGGGATGGTCACCGCCACGATGAAGGCGGCGCGCAGGTTGCCGAGGAACAACCACAGCACGAAGGAGACCAGCAGCGCGCCTTCCACCAGGTTGGTGAACACGGTGGTGAGCGTTTTGTCGATCAGCCAGGTGCGGTCGTAGATCGGCGCGACCTTCACGCCGCCGGGCAGCCCGCTCTCGTTCAACTGTTCGATCTTCGCGCTCACTGCCTTCAGCACCACCGAGGGGTTTTCGCCGCGGCGCATCAGGACCACGCCGGTGACCACGTCGTCGTCCTCGTCCTGCCCCGCAACGCCCTGGCGCGGCACCGAGCCGATCGACACCTTGGCGACGTTCTTCACCAGGATCGGCGTGCCGGCGCGGGCATCGACCACCACGTTCTCGATGTCCTCGACGCCCTGGAACAGACCCAGGCCGCGGATCAGGTACTGCTGTCTGCCCTGCTCGACGTAGCTGCCGCCGGCGTTGGCGTTGCCGCGCTGGATCGCCTGCGAGAGCTGCGCGAGCGTGATCTTGTAGTCGCGCAGCCGCGCCAGATCGGGGCGCACTTCATATTGTTTGACCAGACCGCCCAGGCTGACGACATCGGCGACGCCGGGCACCAGGCGTAGCTGGCGCGAGATCACCCAGTCCTGATAAGTGCGCAGCTCGCGCGGACCCTGCCCCGCGCCGCGCACGCGATAGCGGTAGATCTCGCCGATCGCGGTGGAAAACGGCGCCAGCTCGGCTCGTACCCCGTCGGGCAAATCGATCTCGCGCAGCCGCTCCACCGCCTGCTGGCGCGCGAAGTAGCCATTGACCGAGTCGTTGAAGGTGATGATGACGAACGACAGGCCGAACTGTGTGTGCGAGAACATGCGCACCGCGCCGGGCAGGCCGGACAGGCCGACTTCCAGCGGAATGGTGACCTGCTTCTCGACTTCCTCGGCGGCGCGCCCCGGATAGAGCGCGATCACGGTCGCCTGCGTATCCGTTACGTCGGGAAACGCCTCCACCGGCAGGTTGTTGAAAGCCCACAAGCCGCCGCCGACGAACAGCGCGAGGCCGAGCAGGATGAACAGCGGCTGGTAAAGCGCAAAGGCGACGATGCGCCGGATCATGAGCGGATCACGTTCAGTCCTTCGAGGCGAGCAGCCGCTCGAGCAGCAGGCTGCCGTCGAGCACCACCTTGTCGGTGGCCGCGAGTCCCTGCAGCACCACCTGGTAGCCGTCGGCGAGCGGCCCGGGCCGGATCGCGCGGCGCGCGTAGCGGCCGTTGCCTTCG
>DASWER010000639.1:0-4553 GCA_036394655.1 Burkholderiales bacterium | reverse complement strand
GCTCGACCGCGGCCTGTGGTCGGTGCTGAACGCCGACCTCGAGATGGTGTTCCGCAAGGACACCGAGGGGCTGTGGGAAGAGCTGCTGCAGTCGACCAAACGCATCCGCGCCCAGTCGCCCTCCGACGCGCAGCACGCCCTGGTCGGGCGCTGACCATGCGCTACCTGGATTAGTCGAGCCGCCGGCCAGCTTCACCGACGGGGATTAAGCTCGTCGGAGTGCATCCAGAATCCGGCAGCCGTGCGCTCAGCGCGGCCAATGATCTCGTCGAGCTGTTGCGCCTCGCGCAGAGCGCAGCCGAGCGCATCGCGCAGGAAGTCTTCGGCGCATCCTACGAGCACGCCGAGCTGATCGAGCGCGAGCTGCAGCGCCTGCGCCGCAGCGCCGACAAGCTGGCGAGAGACGTCGAGGGCTTCGTCTCGCGCGAGGAAGGCATCGCCGTCGAGCGCGGCCATCCCATGCGCCGCGCCGGCGACCACTGAATTACGGGATGAGGACGACCTTGATGCAGTCGTCCTGCTTGTCGCGGAACATGCGATAAGCGGCGGGCGCGTCCTCGAGCCGCATGCGGTGGCTGATGATGAAGCTCGGATCGATCTCGCCCTTCTCGATGCGCGCCAGCAGCTTTCGCATGTAGCGCTGCACGTGCGTCTGTCCGGTGCGGATGGTGAGGGAGCGGTTCATCAGCGCGCCGGCCGGGAATTTGTCGATCAGCCCGCCGTAGACGCCGGCGATCGAGATGGTGCCGCCGCTCCTGCAGGCCATCACCGCCTCGCGCAGCGCCACCGGACGGTCCGATTCCAGCATCATCGCCTGCTTCATCCGGTCGTAGGCGTAAGCGATGTTGTGATACGCGTGCGCCTCCATGCCGACGGCATCGATGCACGCGTCCGGCCCGCGGCCGCCGGTCAGCTCCTTCAGCGCCTCGAGCACGTTGTCCTCGCCGTAGTCGATGGTCTCGGCGCCGAGCTTGATCGCGGCGAGGCGCAGGCGCTCGGGAAAGCGATCGATAGCGATCACGCGCTCCGCGCCGAGCAGCAGCGCCGAGGCGATCGCGAACTGGCCGACCGGGCCGCAGCCCCACACCGCGACCGTGTCGCCGGGCTGGATGTCGCAGTTCTCCGCCGCCATGTATCCCGTCGGCAGGATGTCGGAGAGGAAAAGCACCTGCTCGTCGCTTAGCCCTGCGGGCACCTTGATCGGCCCGACGTCGGCGAACGGCACGCGCACGAACTCCGCCTGCCCGCCGGCATAGCCGCCGAGCAGATGCGAGTAGCCGTAGATGCCGCACGGCGAGTAGCCCCACAGCTTCTCCGCCATCGCCGCGTTCGGATTGGAGTTCTCGCACAGCGAGTACATCTCCTTCTGGCAGAAGAAGCAGTTGCCGCAGGCGATGGGGAACGGCACCACCACGCGATCCCCTGGGCGCAGGTTCTTGACGTTGCGGCCAACATCGACCACCTCGCCCATGAACTCGTGCCCGAGGATGTCGCCCTTCACCATCCCGGGAACGAAGCCGCCGTAGAGATGCAGGTCCGAGCCGCAGATCGCGGTCGCCGTGACGCGCACGATCGCGTCGCGCGGATTGAGGAGCTTCGGCTCCGGCACGGACTCGACGCGTACGTCGAGCTTGTCGTGCCAGCAGACTGCGCGCACCTCAGTAAACCACTCAGCGCCGGCCCGCGGGTTGGCCGATGGTCGTGGGAGCCTCGCCGGCCTCGAGCAGCGCCCGCGCGCGGCGCAGGTTGTCCGCGACCCTGCGCTGTGGCGAGCGGCCGGTCACGCGCGCGAGCACCGCGCCGAGCGAGCCGCCGGCGGGAGCGTACTCGAGCCGCGCCGCGACGATCGTGCCGCGCTGGCCCGGCGCATCGCGAAACGTGAGCGAAGCGAAATGCATCAGCTTCTCGCCGCGCATGGCTCGCCACGCCAGCTCTTCCCCTGGCGCCACGCGCGTGAACTCCGGTTCGCCGTCGGGGCCAAGCGGCAGCTTCTCGGCGTTCTGCCAGTAGGCATAGACCTCCTCGCGCGGGCGGGAGATGGTGATCGCTTCCTCGACCACCAGGGTCTCGGCGACATCGGCCTCGGCGGGCGCCTGGTTCACGCGGATGCCGAGCGGCCTGAGCATCGGATTGCTGCCGGTATACGCCTGGTAGAGCAGCCAGCCGCCGATGCCCCCCGCCGCCAAATGGGACAACTTCGGCGGCAGGCCCGGCCGGCGCAGCGCCCAGACGATGAGCGCGATGCCGCCGGCGACATACCCCAGCCGGTCGGTGCGCATAAGGTTCGGCCTGCGTAACTTCAGGTTCAGCTTGCGCGGCATCAGCGCAGGCGCAGCAATTTTCAGGCCCCCTCCTGTAACCCCGCCTCGGAGCGAAAGTGGCAGACTTGCGCCACTTCCGGGAGGAGACCCATGAAGCGTTCGTTCGCCTTGCTTTGCACGCTTGTTCTGCTGTCCTGCGCCACTCCAAAGACGAAGGAGCAGAGCCTGGTTGACCGCGCCGTCGATGCCATGGGAGGCGCCGAGCGCCTCGCCTCGATCAGATCGGTATCGGCGAAAGGCACCTCGAAGCAATGGGAGCCCGAGCAGTCCGATACGGCCGGCGGCGAGATGCGCTTCGCCAACGAGACCAGCTTCGACGTGCTGCAGGACCGCGCGCAGCGCGCCTCGCGCAGCGACATCGAGCGGCGTTTCGCCTATCCGACGCCGCGCACTTTCAAATTCACCGAGATCGTCACGCCCGATTCGGGCTACGTGCTCGGCGTCGACTCGAACGGCCGCAACGCGCAGAGCCAGAAGATGAATCCGCCGGCGCATTCGATGTCGGGCCTGCGGCTCGCGACCACGCAACGCGAAGCGCTGCGCGCCACGGCGAGTGGCCTGCTGCTGGAGATGCGCAACAATCCAGGCCAGGTGCGACCCGCCGTCGACCTCGAGGTCGGCGCCACCGCTACCCCGGCGGTTGGCTACGGGCCATTCACCGTCGCCTTCGACCAGCAAAGCGGCCTGCCGGTGCGCGTGCGCACGCTCGACTACGACAACATCTGGGGCGACGTGACCTACGACGTCGTGTACTCGGACTGGCGCGACTTTAACGGTGTGCGCATTCCGATGAACCGCAAGTACGAGCTGAACGGCCGCATGGTCCAGGAAGTCCAGCTCACCGATTTCCAGGCGAACCCGGCAATCGATCCGGCGAAGTTCGCCGTGCCCGGGGAGCTGCGCGCCGATGCGGCGAAGCCCGCCAGCGGCAACGTGCCCTATCAGTGGGTGATCCGGCGCCAGTTCATCGGCACGTATCTCGATTCGGATAACACGAGCTTCGATACGCGCGCCACCCCGAGCCTGCGGCTGAACGAGCTCGCGCCCGGCGTGTTCCATGTCGTCGGCGGCTCGCACAACAGCCTGCTGGTCGAGATGAGCGATCACCTCGTCATGGTCGACGCGCCTGTGAGCGATGCGCAGTCGCTGTGGGTGGTGAATACCGCGGCGCAGCGCTTTCCCGGCAAGCCGATCAAGTGGCTCGTCCTGACGCACCACCACATGGACCATGCCGGCGGCGTGCGCGGCGTGCTCGGCCAGGGCGCCGTGCTCGTCGTGGGCCAGGGCACCGCGCAACACTACCGCAAGGCGCTCGTGGCGCCGATGAACCGCAACCCGGACATGAAGCCCATGGACTTCAGCCGCGTGCAGATTCTCGAGGTGCCCGAGAGCCACGTAATGAGCGACGCCACCGGGCGGCAGGTTATCGCCTACGCGATGCTGGACAATCCGCATGCCAAGGGCCTGCTGATGGCCTACGTACCCAGCGCCAAGCTCGGCTTCGTCACCGACGTGTGGTCGCCGGGCACACCGATGCCGGACAAACCGAACTCGGGCCTGATCTCCGTGGTGCGGACCGTGAGCCGCGCCGGCATCCAGCCCGAGCGCTTCGCCGGCGGCCATGGCTCCATCGCGCCTTATGAGACGTTGACGAAGCTCACCGGGCAATAAAAATAGGGACAGACCCCATTTTTCTCAGTTAGAAAACCAACCCCCCGCTCGCCTTCGGCTCACGGCCCCCTTAACAGGGGGCCGGCGAGCGGTTATCGATTAAGCGGCGGCTCGCTTCGGGGTCTTCTCGAAGACCATCCGGCCGCCGCGCCAGTCGACGTAGATCGTGTCCTTCGGCGCAAAGCGGCCCTCGAGGATGCTCTTCGCGAGCGGGTTCTCGATCTCCGACTGGATCGCGCGCTTGAGCGGCCGCGCGCCGTAGACCGGGTCGAAGCCGACCTTGGCGAGCTCGCTGACCGCGGCGTCCGAGATCTCGAAGCCGAAGTCCATCTTCGCAAGCCGCGCCTTCAGCGTGTTGAGCTGGATGCGCGCGATCGACTTGATGTGCTCCTCGGCGAGCGCGTGGAACACCACGATCTCGTCGATGCGGTTGACGAACTCCGGGCGGAAATGGCTCTTCACCTCGCCCATCACCGCGAGCTTCACCACCTGGTAGTCGCTGCCGGACATGCTCTGGATCATCTGCGAGCCGAGGTTCGAGGTCATCACCAGCACGGTGTT